>JAUWSQ010000048.1 GCA_030609965.1 Candidatus Fermentibacterota bacterium | reverse complement strand
CGAAGCGTCGGACACTCTTGGTCTGATAATGAGAGTATCCCTTCTTCAACATACCGGGAATCTGCTGGAAGCAGGGGCGCTCCTAAGTAGCATAACATATGCGGACTCGAGTTCATTTTCAGGTCTATTCCGATTGCTGGACGCAAGACAGGCCCGATTATCCGGTGATTCTCTTTCGGCAGCTCAGCTCCTTGCATCAGCTCTCTTCTATACCGACACGTGCGGGCTTCAGCAGATCATCAGGCTTGAGCGGATTCTCTTGCAGGATGACGAACTTGAGATGAACTCCGATGAAATTATCGAAGCACTGAGAGTTGATATAACTTACCTCGGAAGTGTTTATATAGATATATCACTGTCATATCCTGGTTCGATGAGCTCCCCCGATCCTTTTTTACCGGCAAGAATAATACAGGCAACCGGTGATTATGAGGCGGCTTACGAAGCATTACCAGAACCAATGCCTGCATCGATGCACCGGGAGGACAGGCTTTGGCTGGCCGAACTTCTTATAAGGCTGGATAGATACGTGGCAGCGATGGACCATGTTGACCTGGTTATTCAGGAGGACAGCACTGATACTGGTGCGTGGCGGTTGAAAGGTATCCTTCTGTTGAAAGGCTATCTATACTATGAGGCTTTCGAGACTATGGAAACAGCTTTGCCGATGACTGGTAACGATTTTGAAATACAGGCATTGGCAGGGCTTGCAGCCGAACTGGCTGGTGAATCCAGGCTATCTGTTGAAAGCTACGCTCCACTACTTGCAATCAGTTCTGATAGCGTGGTGCTTATAAACAGGATGAGACGACTTATATGGGGTGAAAACCTTAACTATAACTTTGATTATGAAGATATATATAGTTTCAGCAATACCAGCAGGTCCTGGTTGACTGGAAGAGTAAGCTTCAATTATTCTGCATCAACAGGAGAACTGGAGCAGAGTCGACAGGGGATGACTGCCGATGTTAAGCATCTCTACGGATTGTATGGTAGCGCTATCTCTGCTTCAGCCAGCTACTCGTTTAGTAAATGGCCCGGCGAAAGTGGCAAGCAGGAGACAAGCTCGGCATCGATTACTGCTTTGCACCGCACCACAAGTAAGTACTACGGAACGATTGATATTTCATGGGAACAACGACGATACAACTCTTATAGATGGAATCTGGAAATGTCAACAGGTGTAGGAAGGCCATTTCGTCCTATTACACCAGTTACGATAGATATTGAAGCAGGTATAGGCGGGGTAATCAATAGATGGGAACCGGAGAGCGGTTACGAAACTGATTGGGTGGCTCTGACATCCCTGTACTCATCCCTGGATGGACAGATGTTCTCTAATTATCTACCCGTACTGTCTGCTTATATATTTTATACACAGCAGCTTAACAACCTCAGCAGATACGATATCAACGGCGGTTTGCTATTGGATTACTATGCTTCCAGTCTTGTGTCTTTCTCGATAGGGTACGATATAGAGTACTTATCAGCTCTACCCCCCGAGTATAATGATGTTTCCAATGCTTATACTTACGTCCAGCTTGGATTTCGCTTCTAGTATCGAGCTGCATCTCCTCCAGTAGTTCGTCTCTTGTGAAGAAGACATAAATTTATGACTACCAGGAATATCCTCTGCTTATCTGCTGTCAGGCTTATCAGTTATTCTTCTCAGCACTTGGATATTTCATTGCTGAATCTGCCTGAAATCTCGGGGCATACGGCGCAGTTGCCGGTGAACACACCCTGCCAGATCCTGTTCCTCAAATCCTGATATGCCGGACCTTCCCATATTTCGTTGAAACTGAGACTGTTCAGATTCCCAAGGGGTTCTGCCGTATCCCAATAGGGACAGGGATTGATCCTTCCATCGGGGTCGATGTAGATCCAGTTTTTGAGATATGGACAAGAAACCTCTCCATTACTGGCCGGTGGGTATGGTGGATTGAAGATCAATCCAAGATCTGCTGCTATGCTCGATGCAAGCCTGATCTGTTCGGATACCGCGGGAGAAGCCGGGTCAATGGTCTCCCCGGTCAGATCCAAACCTTCGTACGGAACTAGGGGTACCGTGCCGACGGACACTGCCCCAACAGCACGCGCAAGCCTGACGATATCCGGCAGTTCCATGAAGTTCTTTTTCTGCAGAGTTACACTGAAGGAAAGCATGGGGTATTTGTTGCCTCTTCTATCCCGCTCGAATACCAGTGCTTTCATGTTAGCAGTTATCAGATCCAGGTCAGCGCCGCCCCTTATCTCAGCATGGGTTGAAGGCGTGGCTCCATCAATCGAGACAAAGAGGGAGGTCGGGGGAGATTCAAGGATGATGGATATATTCTCCGGAGAGAGTAGGATACCGTTTGTAACAACCTCCCTGACGGGAACATCGGCACGGTACAGGAGTTCAAGGTATGTGCCAAAATCAGGATTAACCAGGAGCTCAGCACCGCAGGAAAGCCCGACAACAGATGCTTTGGGGAACACTTCCTCAGCTATCCTGTTGAAAAGAACAGGATCGATATCGTGCCATTCACGATTAGGATCCAGGTCCGAAAGTTGCATGGAGCACATCGAACACCTGAGATTGCACCTGTTTGTGGTATCCATGCGTACGATCAGATTTCTTCTACTCCTAAGCTGTATCCAGGGAAATCTGTGTGATCGCAGAAGGTAGTTTCGCAGCAGTATTTTTAAAGACACTGTATACTCCAGATGCTATGCTTTCAGGTCTACTGACCTGAATTCTTGGTCGCTCGTACATACAAATAATACTAGACTTAACATAAGGGGTCAGGCACCAAATCTTAACATTCTTAGCAAAAGGGGTCAGGCCTCGAATCCTGGCAATTGCTGCTGCCGATGTGATCTCACAGAATGAGGCACTTTCCAATATCCGCGGAACCTCCTGATTCCAGCCTCAGGAAATACACTCCCGGGGTCAGTGCGTCCGTTTCCAGAACGGCGTTGTGGTTTCCTGCTGGCATGGGTTCGTTAATGAGCCTTTGTACCAGTCTTCCGGCAAGGCTGTACAGTGATAGAGTCACAGGCCCTTCACTGATGATGGAAAAGCCGATTGAAGTACTGGAAACCACAGGATTCAAATAGTTATCAGATATCCCGAAACTGACTCCTCCGGATGATCCCTCGATGCCTGTGATGGTCCAGTCGATGCTGGTGGTATCCCCTGTGGATACTCCAAACTCGTTTCCAACCGTCACAACCTCAAGGGTGGTGCTTGTTTCTGGTGCTTCTCTGATGATTTCCGGTACGAAACAGGCGTTATTGGGGGTGGACCAGAGCCAGGTACGGGAATCGTCAGCATTTATCCTGTATACATTGTACATGTAGGCAAGGTGTGATGAATGATCCCATTCAAGCCTGATTGTTCCGTGATTATCATCGATCTGCTGAAAGCTCTCCACATTGAGATTCGTGGGCGGGGCAGGAGTGTCCTGTGTTCCGTTGATGATGCCCAGCTGCCCAATCTTTATTTCGTAGCCTGTAACCGCTGCTGCCGCGTCGAATCTGAGTGCTATCACAGAAAGCGGCCTTCCGGAGTATGCTGATAGATCAGTTGTTACAGTATTCCAATCTTCCGTTGTACTGCTGCCCATATCGAAATAATCGAACGATTCCGGATCCTCGAAGGCCAGGCCCACTTCCAGATTCGATGGGGTACCGCTGCTGCCCGTACTGTACGCGACGATCAGGTTATCCCCCGATGAAAGCGACATGTCCGTCTTGTATAGGTATAGAACTGTCGGGGTTCCAGGATACAGGTCTCCCGAAACAGAAAGGCATGTACCTCCCCAGTAAGCATCAGTCCAATCCAGTTCCGGGTAGAGGGCTGTTCCGCTGCAGTCAGCGACCCATCGCCAGGTCGGGAGGATATCCTGGAGGCTTCTGTTGTTCCAGTCGGTACTTCCCATCTCTGAACCATTAACCGTGAAGAAGTGTCCCTGACCTGTATTGAAATTAGTAACGAATGGAACTCCTGTGATGGGAGTAGTTGCAGGAACGTAATTGGCCATTCCCTTCCATGGGTGTGTTGTTTCGGTGTTGGAGGGGTCTCTGTTGGCTCCGATCCAGAACCTGTTTGCTTTTGTATAGAAATCCTGGTGACTGGAGGAATTGGAGTAGCACCAGTTTGGGCAGTAGAACCCGAGTGATGTTACATGGGAGCTGCCCTCCGGGAAAACTCCTTCCCAGTTTACCCCGGTTGAGTAACCGTTGGCCTGTACATCGACTCCTGCGTTCAGGTCATAGGGGCTTCTACCAAGGCTGGTCGCAAAGGCTGCCGAAGATGCAAGCCCGGCAGTCGACCACCAGAAGTTCAGGAACATCTCGTTTGAAATGGTCCCGCCATCCTCGAAGAACATATCGTTGTTTGAATTAAGGGCGTTCTGCCATGATATAGACCCGGATTCCACCATGGCATCGTACCACATGATATTTATATCGGAGTTCAGCTGTATGTACTCCATCAGGTTGCGCATGTCCTGGGCAAGGGCAGCCGATCCTCCCGCTGTTTCCTGGTTTATGAACCATCCGTCAAAACCGTAGTATTCAGCTACTTCAATCAGTTTATCCGCAACAGGGAATACTCCGCCGCTGTTCTGAACGAAATCCTCCACCCATTGTATCTGGCCTCCGAACGCAATCGGTGGAAAGAAAACCGTTCCGTAAACCGGGACACCGTTCCTGTGCCCGGCATCAATAACGTCAGAGCTTGGAGAGAGTATGAGCCCCTCTCCGGCAGAACCGCCCCACAGAACAAGCCTGTCGGTATACTGCCAGTAATTGAATGCATATATATCGAATACGGCAGCTCCCTGCGAGGGATTACCGCTGGTGGAGGGGTACATAATTGAAAGTGCTGCTATTTTCCCCTCATCCGGCCTTGCGTGAATATTAGCCTGGGTATCACCAAGTGATCTGGTGGCAAGTTCGATAGAACCACTATTGTAAGGTGAATCAGCATCTCCTGCGGGAGTCCAGGAAAGAAGTTCATTCGGGAACCAGTAAGATGAGAAGGGCTGGCCGGGGGGCTGCGCTGCAGCACCGCCATGCATCAGTAAAATAACCAGTAGTGCAAATGGAATGTACTGTGAAGCTTTTTTCATGGTTACTTACCTTTTTCTTTCTGTGTAATTATCTACTTGCCGAATATCGTCATGTCTTCTACCTGTATCCACGGCAGGACTGCATCTCCGAAATTAACCCTCTCGCTGGATATTCTTTTTATGTTTTTGAGGAGACTCAGGAGGTTGCCCGATATCATAATTTTCTTGACAGGATACATGATCTTGCCATTCTCAATGTAGTAGCTGTTCTTGGCAACCGCTGAGAAATCACCGCTTTCACTCGGCATACCTCCGGCAAATCTGCAGAGAAGAATACCTTTGTCTACAGAGCCTTTCATATCATCAAGAGTGTATTCACCGGGGTCAATCATATAGGCCCCCCCGCTGTTGACAGCTCTGGTTTTTCCTGTCTTGTTAGCGCCGTAGAGGCTTAACTGGAAGCTCTTAAGTACTCCTTCACTTATTATTGTACTGTTCTCCGCTGCGAAACCATCAGCTGTAATGAAGTATCCTTCCGCCAGCTCACCTGCGAGGGGTCGAGAATGCAGGGTCAGCTGAGGATCGGCGATTTCCGCCCCGAGAGAATTCTGGAAGATTGAAGTTCCCTTTATCATTGGATAATCACTGAGGTACGAGGTGATCATCTGTATGACACTACCGAGGCAGTCAGGTGTGATTATGATGTCTCCATTGAATTTACCCTGGAATTCCCTTGAGTGTACCTGTTCTGTGGATTGATTCATCAGGATATCTACAGTCCCGCATTCGTGGAGGTCCCTGTCAAGTTCAGCGGTCGAAATGGCGGCGTAGTTGAAGGATGAGGTTTCTGTGCCTTCCTTTTATGTGAACATGGGGGAGAAGTTGTATGAGCTGCGTCTTGACTGCAGATCAACACCATTGGAATTCCTGTAGTATTTATGTGTGTTCGTGAAATCCAGTATCGCCTGTTCCAGAATAAGGCTCGGGTAACGTTCACCGCTGTATTTAATGAAATCCTTCATCCTGCTGTACGAAAGATCAAGATCCACTGCAGCAGGTCCTTTTTCAAATACCGCCACCGGCTGCTCGGGGGAAATATCATTAGCGCTGTCAGCTTCCGAGGATTCCGCCAGGTCAAGTACTGTCATCACTGCCTCATCAATTGACAATCTGTCGATTTTGTTGATGAAGATCGTCCCCTCTTTGTCATCCAGAATTCCGGTGAGGGTCAGAGTAGTGTTATCGGTTGTTCTTAGAAGGCTTATCTCTCCACCATCAACGTTTAGCTCATCCTTGCGTGTATCACGGAGAAGGCATTCCGACCTCTGAAGTCCGGCCTTCCGCATGGCTTCCAGACAATACTCTGTGATATCTCTTTCCTTCATTACTTACCCCCTATATTGATTCTGCATTTGACAGCCGGGCCGCCCATACCAACAGGGATAGGTTGTTTTTTCCCGCACATTCCAGCACTTGTCCATTTCATTTCATCGGATACGGCTGTTATTGTTTTCAGCATGTCGAAAGCTACACCTGATATCGTTGTATCCCGGATAGCCCTTCCGAGGCGGCCTTTCTTTATCTCGTAGCCCTGAACTACACCGAACATGAACTCACTGTTTGTGTCTGCCTCCCCGTTGCTGGGTTTCATGAGGTAATAGCCGTCATCCACCGATGCTATCATATCCTCGAGTTTACTCTTTCCAGGAAGTATTGCTGTATTGCGCATGCGTATGATAGGCTCATCACTGAACCGGTACGCCCTGGCGTTTCCGGTGGGTCTGGCGTTGAAACTGGCTGCGGATTCCTTGTTATGCATATACCGTTTCAGAATCCCGTTCTCTATTATCACCGCGTCCTCGGTGACTGTACCCTCATCGTCAATGAATACTGGAACAGGACAGATTTCTCCAAGCGCTCTGCTGGCAAAATCCACCAGGGTTACCAGTGGGCTTGCGACCTGCTGGTCCATATAGTCACCTGCGATAGAACCACCACGTACGAGATCAGCCTCGGTAGTGTGACCTATGGCTTCGTGGGATAGAATACCTGCAAGATCAGCATCAAGAATGCACTCCTTTATGCCGGAATCAGGATGAACCCCCTCAGCCTTCCTGATAAGGTGTTCGTAGTGCTCATCCATCTTGCCGAAAAGAGCTTCGGGTGTCGAAAACAAATCCTCGAACTGGCCCAGACCGCCGTAAACGTCATACAGTTCTACCGGTTCACCCTCGTGTTCGGTACTCAGAAAAATATATATTAAGGATCTGGGAATCATGGAGTAAACAGAGGATCCATCTGAAGTCACTATGGATTTCTCCATATCCAGGATTCCGAGAGCAGATGTTCTGGAAACCACCCTTGTGTACTTCTCATCTATCCTTCCATCGATTTCCATCATGAACTCGATTATTTCCTTCTGGGATTTGCGTGTTTTCTTTGTTGAAAAATCCTTCAAAGTCCTACCGGGAGAAGAGGGAAGTATGTATCCTGCTCTGTTTTCCTTCCCCGCGAGGAACTGAGAATTCCTGGTTGCAGCCCTGATAGTCTTCCTGATACTCTCATCATCAATTATCGGGTTGGATGCGAATCCCCACAGACCCTTACTGAAAGTCCTGGCGGAAATACCGCTTCCGGTGGCTCTGCTGTTCCCCATAACGTTACCGTTTACAATAGCTATTTTAAGTGTTCTGTTCTCCTGAACGCGCAGCTCGGTGTATTCGGAGAAGAGATCAGTGTAACTGCTAAGATCTACCGATTTCATAGCTGTCCTTCCACTGAATGAATCGGGGATCAGGCGGATGTTCCCCGAGGTGTTTCAATATAGGTATAATTATACAATGAATATGCAAATCGAAAAAAACTGGTTAAACATGCTGATCACAGGTATTATTCATGTTCAGGAATGTCACACTTGCGATTGCGGTCGTGACAGCCATTTCCGGTTTGAATATTATGGAGTAAGATGAAGTATATTATTGAGCAATGGGCGCTTATACTACTATTGTCGCTAACGATCCTGCTTGTAATGCTGATTCTTGAAACATCCTGGCCGGTTGCTTACGTCTATGTTGTATCCACTCCTGCGGGAGCCACGGTTTCTGATTGTGATGATTTCGTATGGACGACTCCTGCGCTGATCCCCGTTCAACATGAAGGTCTGATTATTGAGGTATCTCATCCGGGAAGGGTACCTGTTGATACTATACTTACGCCTGAAATGTCCCATGAAGCAGTCCTTATATCACTTCCCTACAGGTTCCCTTTGACAATCTCCAGTGAACCTGCAGGAGCATCCGTTGTTCTGGATAATTACTTCATAGGTTACACACCTATGAATATCAGCATTGACAATCCGGGTATTCACAATCTCAGCCTTACTCTTGGGAGCCTGATCGTGCTTGAGGACAGCATTATACTGCTGGCTAATTCTCCTGACAGTCTGCACTATTTTCTTCCCCGTCTTCATCCTTCAGGTATGATCTATATTCCACCTGAAGCCGAAGTATCCGGTGATATCCTGCAGCCTTATGTTATAGCCAGGTACGAAGTAACCAACAGCGAGTTCTGTGAATACCTCAGAATGCTGGAACCTGTTCCCACGCGAGATACCACCAACAGGTGGGGACGTACGGATATTCTTGAGGATATGTTTCCCTGTGATTATCCCCTGTCCTTCTATATAAGCAGCTCCGGTGAATGGGCCATTCAGGATGGGCTTGATAACTTTCCAGTCGCAGGACTTACAGTCAGGGCTGCAGAGGGATACTGTGCATGGCTTACTTCGATTGATACATCGGGGATAACCTTCAGATTGCCTACTGAGAATGAATGGCATACAGCTGCTCTTGCAGGCAGCGGCGGACCATGGCCCTGGGGTTCAAGACGCCCTGACGGCAATCTTCTGAATCTGTCCGACAGCTGCGAGGGTATACTCCGAAGGCATCCATCGATTGATGACAGGTTCTCCTACTCCGCCCCGGTTGGAAGCTATCCATCCAATAACTGGGGGCTATTTGATATGGCAGGCAACGTATGGGAATACTGCAGGCCTGTTCACACAGATTCATCTGTTGCGGCAAGGGGTGGAAGCTGGATTTCTTCTATGGATGATTGCAGGTGCGATGCTGTAATGTATCCGGATACCGGGCTTGGGTATCCATATATAGGATTCAGAATTGCCGCATCAATTTGTTCACCGGAATAGCCTCGACTGTTACTAAGACCTCTTTTCATAAGTCTATTCCTGTGTTATTGATAAAGAATAGTCAGCAGGAATGATATTAACCATTTGCAGTAAGGTGTGAGCGATGAAAACTGAAATATTCGGCGGAGTCCTTCAAGATGATCCCGGTTTGACCAGCATACCCGATGCATTGATCGCTATCGCTGAGAAACTGCCGGATAGAATCGCATTCAGTGAACCTGATAGAAATGGAAATTATCATTCAATTACTTACCGTGATCTGAGAAAAAGGGTCGATTCCCTTGCCCGTGCGATTCTCGACTGCTGTGAGGCGCCTGTTGTTGGTTTAACCGGTAACAACAGCATCGCATGGGCCATTACCTACCTTGCAACTCTGAGAGCAGGAGGAATCATTGTTCCCATAGACAGGGAACTGCCTGTACAGGAAATGCTTACAATAATCCATTACTCAGGTGCCAATATTCTTTTCTTTGACGAACGGTATGCGGAGAACTTCAGTGAGAAACTTCCCGGCAGAGAAATAAAAATGGTTGTAATGAATACAGCTCATTATGAGGGGATTCCAACCCATGACGACCTTATCCGCAAGGGGGCGGGAAGTGCTATGGCGCTTCCTGAAACATGGGATTGCGATGCCCCCGCTTCCATCTGTTACACCTCGGGTACGACGGGACAGGCAAAGGGCGTGATGCTCTCTCAGAATAATATCATCAGTAACATCAAACAGATGGACCTTGTTCTGGCTCTTGAGGAAGATGATGTATTCCTCTCAATCCTTCCAGTACACCATACATTCGAATGTACATGTGGTTTTCTCTTTCCTGTTACTCATGGAGTTCCCATCTATATCTGCAGAGGAATAAGGCATGTAGCTGAGGATATGATTAATTCCCGGGCAACCATTCTCCTTGCCGTTCCGCTGCTCTGGGAAGCCATGTACCGGAAAATATTCGGTGCTATCCAGTCCATGAAGGGCGGACCCTTCAAGTATCATCTCGGCCTGACCATCTCCAGGGTCGGAGAGGTTTTCGGCAACAAGGGCTTGAGAAAGAAGATCTTTTCCAAGGTTCACGACAAACTGGGCGGCCATATGAGACTCTGTATTTCCGGCGGTGCCGGTATTGCTCCGGCAGTTGTTGACGGCTTTCAGAAGCTTGGATTCGAATTTATTCAGGGGTACGGATTAACCGAGACCTCACCGATACTCTGCGTTAATACTCTTGTAGCCAACAGAGTAGGATCTGTAGGTCCGGCTCTTGCCGGTGTAACCATAAGAATCAGCAATCCAGATTATGAGGGAAACGGAGAAATCCTTGCAAAGGGTCCCAATATTATGCTGGGTTATTTCAACAACCCGCAGGCCACTGCTGAAGTTCTATCGGACGGCGGCTGGTTCAGCACTGGTGATTATGGTCATATCGACGATGATGGTTTCATTTTCATTACCGGACGAAAGAAGAACGTGATTGTCGCAAAGAACGGTAAAAACGTATACCCCGAAGAAATAGAGATGATCATCGGGCAGGATCCATATATCCTTGAATGCATGGTTGCAGGCAAGAAGACCGAAACCAAGGGCGAGGAAATATGGGTTATTTTTGTTCCCGATATGGAGAAATTCATCGAATACGCTGAAGAACACGGTTTCAGTCTTACAACAGAGTACCTCGCCGAGTACATGAGAAAGATTGTACGAAGCTTCAATGCGGCTCAGCCGATTTACAAGCGTATTGCCCGGTTTATCATCAGAGAAGACGAATTCCCGAAAACCACCACGAGAAAAGTTCGCAGGATAGAAGTTCTCAGGGAAGCCGGACTTGAGGAAGGTATTTCATACCACGTCTGAATAGAATAACTTGATCAGTATATTGTATTTCAATTCCTCGGTTATTATATACAGAATAACTAGGAAATATGCTTCACCATGGAAAGGCTTGATATGACTGAAGATATAAGAAGGTGTACACGCTGTATCCTTCCTGAGAATTACCCTTATGTAGATTTCGATGAGAAGGGTGTATGTAGGGTCTGCAGGGAGTTTGATGAGAAGTATTCGAACATAGACTGGGACGAACGGGAGAAGAAGCTGTCAACCATGCTTGACAGGTACAGGGGGAAAGGTAAAAGCAAGTACGATTGCATGGTTCCGTTCAGCGGCGGGAAGGATTCAACCTATACCCTCTGGCTTCTGAAGAACAAGTACGGTATGAATCCTCTCGCGTTTAACCTGGACAATGGATTTGCGGAAGACGGAGTCCTGGCGTTTGTAAAAAAGGCTGCGGACAGGCTGAATGTTGATCTCTATACATACAGTCCTTCAAAAGAATTCCTATACGAAGTATACGGACACTCATTGAGGGAATCGGGCGAATTCTGTACCGCCTGCGTGGTGCTTATTCCAACTGCAATATTCAGGGCGGCTGACATACATGGAATAAAACTTATAGCAGGAGGCTTCAGCGATATAACCGAAGCTCCTCCACCGGAGTTCGCCTATATTGACAGGGTATTTTTCTGGAATATCATGAAAAGCCGCTTCTCAAAGAAGGAACTTGCCTGGGATTTCTTCTTTCCCAGCTGGAAACGGATGTTCGGGGTCAAGTACTTCAATTTGCCCGATTACATCGAATGGGATCTGCCGATGATATACGATACGTTGAACAGAGAACTGGATTTCAAGAAAAATCTGTCGGATATCCGTTATGATTGTCAGGGTACGCTCTATTCAAGTTATATTTTCAAACAAAGAAATGGTGTGGGAAAATACGAATTCCTTTACGCCAATATGGTGAGGGCGGGTCTTATAGACCGTGCGGAAGCCTTGAAGATAGTAGCCGAAAGAGAACCGGATGAAATTCCCGTAGGGTTTGATGAATTCATTGGCAGGCTTCACTGTGATAGGTCCTTTCTCAAGGAAAATGAAAACAGAAGTATCTTCGATTTCAAGACCCGCAACAAATTCATACGAAAACTGGCGATAAAGATACGGGAGATGCTTCCCTAAACTGAACGATCACTGACATATCTTCTCAGATGCGGTTATGGATACGGACGCCATCTGTTATTATCCCATATATGGTATATCCAGAAAGTCATTGCTACTATATGATGAGGCTGGCATATAGAGAAATGCAGTCTTATACTACATAGTGTATGTATCAAGTGATTATCATATAACATATGGTGTAAAATGACAGAGGAACTTATGCAGAAATCGCAAGTCTACGATGAGAGTAAAGTAAAAACCCTCTCCTCGATAGAGCATATTCGCCTGAGAACAGGAATGTACATCGGACGTCTCGGTAACGGTACACATCCTGATGATGGAATCTATGTACTTTTCAAGGAAGTCATGGACAACTCCGTTGATGAATACATAATGGGTTACGGAAAGCGTATCAGAATCTCCGCTGACAGAACATCCGTTACCGTGCGGGACTACGGGAGAGGAATCCCTCTGGGTAAGCTGGTGGAGTGTGTCTCCCAGATAAATACCGGAGCAAAGTACAATACTGATGTTTTCATGTTCAGTGTCGGGCTGAACGGTATCGGGACCAAGGCAGTGAACGCTCTTTCGGAGAAGTTCAGAGTAGTCGCATACCGTGAAGGAAACTATCGTGAGGTAGTTTATTGTCGTGGTGAACTCCTCAGTGATGAGAGCGGAAAATCCTCAAAAAGAAACGGTACACTGGTCGAGTTTACTCCGGACAGGGATATATTCGGTGATTTCACCTTCCGGGAAGAATTTCTTCAGGACAGGTGCCAGCACTACACTCACTTGAATGCCGGCCTCAGGATTCGACTGAACGGTATGGATTTTATCTCCAAAGATGGTTTGATGGACCTTCTTCATGATGAAGCGGGAGAATCAGCGATGTACCCGGTTGTATTTTTCAGAGATAAGACACTTGAATTCGCACTGACACATACCTCTGATTTTGGTGAACGTTACCTGTCATTCGCGAACGGTCAGTATACCTCAAGTGGTGGAACGCACCTTTCCGCGTTCAAGGAGGGTATAACCAAAGGCATCAACTCCTTCACCGGGGAAAGCTATTCGAGCCAGGATGTACGGGAAGGTATTATCGCTGCTGTTTCCATTCGCATCAAAGAACCTGTTTTCGAATCGCAGACCAAGACCAGACTGGGCAACAATGATATACGAGGCTGGATAGTCAACACTGTCAAAACCGAGCTGGAAAAGCATCTGCATAAGAATCCGGAGAGTGCCTCGATTCTGGTTAATAAAGTTAAGATCAATCAGAAGGTACGTACCGAACTTTCCGATGTTAAGAAGAAAGCAAAACAAAGAGCCAGGCAGGTTGCCCTGAGGATTCCTCATCTGAAGGACTGCAAGATTCACTACGGAGACGATAACAAGAGGGCCGAAGAAACAACGGTTTTCCTTACCGAGGGCGCAAGCGCAGCAGGAAGTATCATTTCAAGCCGGGATGTTCAGACACAGGCGGTATTTGCCCTCAAGGGAAAACCGCTTAACTGTTTTGGCAAGAGGCAGGATACCGTTTACAAGAACGAGGAGATCTACAATGTCATGCGCGCTCTTAATATCGAGAACGACATCGAGGGATTGAGGTACAACAGGATAGTTCTTGCCACCGATGCGGACGTTGATGGCATGCATATAAGATATCTCCTGTTGACTTTGTTTCTTCATTTCTTCGAGGGACTTGTTCTGGATGAACACCTTTTTATTCTTGAAACACCCCTGTTCCGGGTAAGGAACAAGAAGGAGACCGTTTACTGCTACAGTGAGATGGAACGGCAGAAAGCACTCAAACGTCTTGGTGAGAAAATTGAAATAACCAGATTCAAAGGACTCGGGGAAATATCACCTAAAGAATTCGGACAGTTCATCGGTAAGGATATAAGGCTGGAACCGGTACGCATCACAAGGCTTAAAGAGGTTCCCGAAATGCTGGATTTCTACATGGGACGAAACACGCCTGAAAGGCGTGAATTCATCATGGAGAACCTGATATGAGTGAAACCAGCCTCAGAAGGCTCTACAAGCGTTATTTTCTTGAATACGCATCCTACGTTATCAAGGATAGAGCTATCCCAGATCTTGCGGACGGCCTAAAGCCTGTCCAGAGAAGGATTCTTTGGTCACTGTTCCAGATGGATGACGGCAGGTTCAGCAAGGTGGCCAATGTAATAGGCCATTGTATGCAGTTCCATCCTCATGGCGACAGATCTATAGGCGACGCGCTTGTATCCCTTGCGAACAGGGGTTTTTTCATAGAGAGACAGGGTAATTTCGGTAACATTCTAACAGGTGATAGCGCTTCTGCATCAAGGTATATTGAATGCAGGCTGACGGATCTTGCCCGTGAGACCCTGTTCAATAAAAGGATCACCGATTTCGAACCCAGTTACGATGGGCGGAACAGCGAACCGGTCCTCCTGCCTGCCAAGCTTCCTGTTCTGCTTCTCCTTGGGGCGGAGGGTATCGCGGTGGGAATGTCGACCAAGATACTCCCTCATAATTTTCAGGAAGTTCTTAAGGCTCAGATAGCATGCCTTTCGGGGAAGGATTTCGAACTGTATCCAGATTTTCCCCAGGGAGGTCGGATTGACGTATCCGATTACACTGACGGTCGGGGCAGGATAAGAAACCGGGCAAGGATTGAGAAGGACGGCAGTAAGAACCTGATCATCAGGGAACTTCCGTATGGAACCACGACAGAATCGCTGGTAAACTCCATTGAACTGGCATCCAATAAGGGCAAAATAAAGATATCCTCAATCGACGACTACACCACCGATGCAGTCGAGATCAATGTGAGGCTTTCACGCGGAGTCGGGATTGATGAAGGGATAAAAAGGCTTTTCGCTCATACTGACTGCGAGACTGTAAATTCCTCAAATATAGTTGTCATTCAGGACGGGGCTCCTGTTGAGACCACCATTACAGAGATGATCCACTACTGTACCGGCAGACTGATAGAAATACTGAAGCTTGAGCTCAGGCTTGAAATCAGCGATTACACCGGGAAGCTGCATTGGCTGACCCTTGAGCAGATCTTCATTGAGAACAGGCTCTACAAGAATATTGAGGAATGCACCTCATGGGAGAATGTAAGAGATGCAGTTCTTGTGAGCCTGAAGCCGTTTACCGATGCGATTGATCTGGAAATTACCGAAGAGGATATCGACAAACTTCTTTCATTGAAAATCCGAAGAATATCAAGATTCGATATCGACAGTCACAAAGAAGAGATGGGTACGATCCGGAAGAAGATGAAGAAGGCGAAATCCAATCTCAGGAATATTGTTCCATTCGCAACAGACTATCTGGAAAAGCTTCTGGAGAAGTACGGTAAGAACTATCCCAGATTGACCAGTATCGAGGATTTCAGTGATATCGATGTGAAGAAAGTTGCCATAAGAAACCTCAAGGCGGGATTCAACTCGGATACAGGTCTCTTTGGAACATCGATAAAGGGGGATAAGACTTACAGCGTTTCCGAGTATGACAGGTTCGTATTCTTTCTTGATGACGGAACTTACAGGGTTATTCCAGTCCAGGATAAGTATTTCATAAACGGGAATATCCTATTCTGCGGTGTGCATGACAAAGAGATGGTATTTACAGCTGTTTACAAGCAGCAGAAAACCGGTATTGCGTTTATAAAGAGATTCTGTATCGGCAGTTTCATCATGGATAAAGAATACAGATTCATCCCCGATGGGGGAGAAGTTCTGTACTTCACGGGGAAACCCGAAATGAAACTTGATTTCTGGTTCCAGCGGACCAAGAGGATGCGGAGAAGGAAGGATGAATGCCTCATATCCGATTACCGTGTAACCAGCGAAAACGCAAAGGGCGTTCAGCTGTGCGGTAAGAAGATCATCTCCAGCATCAAGGGAGTTTCGCTTGACGATGACGAGGAAGATATTGTTTCATCTGAATCTGCTGATTCAGACGGCGAACCTGAAGTTCCTGATGAGGAAAATGCTGAACAGGAAGCACATGATGAGGCTGCAGAAACCGAACCTACATCGCCGGAAGATGTCATCAAACAGGCTGAACATTTCCGTCTGCAGTCAGCGGAAGCACTGAAAAGGGTGGAGAAGGTCATTCATCCGGATGATGACGAAGATGCAGATGACCTGTTCGGTAACCTGGATTAAACTTCTCTATTCAGTCTCTCTAAGCTCCAGCTAGACCTCAAACGGTCTGGGTGAACCACCGTTCATACTGTTAACAAGGCTGTAGAGAGCATCCAGCTCAGCTTGAAGTTCATCCTCAGTTTTTCGTACCCTGTGGTCATTATCATCAATATTGATAAAAGCATTCCGATTGATGTATCGAGCAGTACATCACGTATTCTCCTCAAAGAGTAATCGCACATTTATTCTCCTGCATCAGGATTGTTGTGTGTGAAGCAGTTCTTTCGTCCTGGTGAATATCTCATCAGCAAGTTCCACAATTCTATGGGCTTCTGAGGGTGATACTATTCCAGCCTGTTCGTATTGAATAATGTTCCGCTTATTTCGAATTTGCTGAAGCACATTAACCTGCTCATCATTGGGGAGAGTTTCTCTCAGGCTTTCAATAGAATAATAATGCTGACCCTTTGAAGCAGATCTAAAACCCCTCGCCAGTAAAAGAGCAGATGCGCATGAGAGGATCGCCTGATAGGCCAGCATATAAACTGAATCATCGCTTAGTCCTTTAACACGACTGTCCTTGATATTTCTTTTGGCAACCGAAAGGAGCGATTCGATATCCCCATTAACAGGTTCGGCAGTTTTCAGCCAGCCATTCTCAGCCCATTCTTCTAAACTCATCCTCTGTCCCTATCAGAAAAACCTTTTCACCCTCAGATATCCTACGTATGAAGCCTTTCTTTTTCAGCCTTTCGGTAAACACACCTGATTCAAATACAGAAGTGTTGATCTCTCTTTTCAGATTCATTTGTGGTTCATGAAGTGCAGTAAGTAATTCAACCATATCGACATCTCCAACTATCATGAGATCAATGTCGCTATCTGATTTCATATCACCTTTTGCACAGCTTCCAAAAACGAAGGCGAATTGAATTAATTCTTTGAAGGGAAGCAACGCCTCTTTGACAGACTGCAGGGTACCTGCGGTCTTCTGCATAAGAGCTTTAAGTTCATTGAATACCGCGCAGTTACTGTTAGCTCTGAATCTTATCTGGTTGCCAACCTTCAGTTTTTCAAGGATTGCGGCTTCAGCCAGCCCGTTCAACTCACGATGAACCGCTCCTGAACCAAGCTTCAGAGTTCTGATAACTTCATTTACATTGAATGAAACATCAGTGTCAGAATAAAATAGTGAAAGCACTTCCCTTCGAACCTTTCCGAAAAGAGCCCTGCTTATCGGATCGGATATTGGTGTTCCCATAATGGGACTAGACATACCCATATTGGGAATGTCAACCCGGATTCATTTCATTTACCTGCAGTGAAGGTGTTCTGGCCAAGCTTAATCCCAGTTACCAATTCTCTGGAATTCGAGAGTTTCTCCGCAGCAGACCGGGCATGGGTGGGGGCCATCATACAATGAGACAAGCTCCCAGTTCAGCGGATCCCCAGCCGGTTCATCGTTCAGGTGGGCACCTGCCGGCAGTACTCCGTCCAAGCTGATCTCTCCCAGCACTTCTGGTGAACTCCAGCCCTTGGAAATTTCCACGACTTCCTCAAAGGAGTTGCGGATGATGGCTGCTATCTCCTCAATTGATATATCTCCGTTTTCACGGTGGTTGTTATTGATGTTGACGGCAATCTCCCCGGCGGTATCAATTCCTATCCCATGGTGATTGTTAGTGATGGTAACCGCTATCTCATCGACGGTTGACTCATCGATCTCACGGTAGTTGTTATTTACGGTGACAGCGATCTCTTCGGCCTCGATCTCTATCAGGTTGAATCTTACCAGGTGATACTCGCCGGTTTCTGTGTCACGGTACACTTCGGCGACGTAACCTGGCATCATGCCGTATCCCGCGAAGAACTCATCGGTCTGGTAGCCGCACTCGGAGCAGAAACCAACAACAATTTCACCGGCAATGGCCGGCATGGCACAAGTCAGCATGATAGACAGCAGTATCAGGCGCATATAACCCTCCTTTTGGTTTCCAGTCAGATTTGAGAATACATATGACAGAGCAGTCCTGTCAAGAACGTGCGAATGCCGGGCATTCTCTTAAATAGATCGAAAGGCAGATCTACCTTCTTGAAGCGTAAGAGAATTATGATCGATTATCCGTCAACACAAAGTAAGAAAGGAAGCTCATGAGATTCATGCCAATCGTTCTTCTAATTCTCTTTTCAGTATCAGCGCATTCGGTAACGATTAATATTCTTTCGGAGTATTCAAGTCCTGTCGAAATGGTTACGTCGAATCCGGTTCGGATCGATAGCTGTCAGCTTCTGGAATCGGGAGGGTTGAGAATCTCAGTAAGCCAGTCAGTTCTATTCAATGATGTTTCGTTCAACTACGAATCATGGACGATTGTAATTGATTCGGATTGGTGTCCCATGTCATGTGACAGGGCTGCCCTTGATAACAGTTTCAAACTGAGTACTGCTCAACTCGGGGGATCAGGCGAAATGTGTCTGATCGCCTGCGCAGAGCAGGGGGACACCCTGTGGACATGCGCTCTCGAGGGAACAGATGAGTTCCATGTTAATCCGTTCGTAACCGAGATCTCCGAAGGTGGGTACCTGGTAAACAACGATCCCGATTGTCACAGCACCTGTACGGAGATCCAGAGCATATCATCAGCCGGTGAGATGATGTGTCATTATTCGCTGTATACCGATTACCTGCTTGACCTGCCCGAGCCAATCGGTGAGACAGCAGCACATGTCCACTCCCTCCGAAGTACATCCAGCGGTGATATTCTTATCGGTGGTGACGTCCAGCAGTGGTTCACCAGTCCGGTGGCTGGATTTGTCTGCCTTCTCAATGGTGATACCGGTAATCCCCGTTGGAGAAATGCAGGTTATTTCCGCGGAATGGCCAGTGTTTACGATGCCATCGAGATATCTTCAGGTCATGTAATAGCTGTCGGTACCACTGCCCGAAGCGTCGAATCGGAAGAGTCACCTTTCCCAATGTGGGATACAAAGCAGGCGTTCATCGCCGTTCTGAATGCAACTGGAACACTACAAAAAATGGTTGTGTGCGACCTGGATATTGCCAATTGCTTCTATAGCATCATCGAGACGGATCAATCGGAGTCTGAGTTTCTGATTGTCGGCACCGGTTCTTCATCGTACGAACTTGTATTCCTGAAGGTAATCATTTCTATATAACACGATAACTGAATCTGCTTTCCGATGATAATACTGGCGTTTAAGAGGAATGAACAATGTTTAAATTCCCCTGAGGTTTTCCTTCAGTCTATCCAGTGGATTATCACCGGAGGCAGGTTCGAACTCCCTGCCGGTAATCATCTCGTACAGTTTTATGTACCTTGTTGAAAGCTCAATGACAAGATCATCCGGAGCTGCCGGGAGTTCTGCGTCATTGTACGGGTCGCAATTGTCCCTGAACCAGAGCCTGAGGAATTCCTTGTCGATGTTCTCCGGCTCCTTGCCGCTTTGGAATCTATCTTCGTAGCTGTCTGCTATCCAGTATCTTGAGGAATCAGGTGTATGAATCTCATCGATGAGGATGATGTCACCGTTTTCATTCTTTCCCAGTTCGTACTTCGTATCCACCAGGATAAGGCCGTTCTCAGCTGCTATCTTTATCCCTCTTCTGAAGAGCTTCATAACTATATCGGACGCCCTTTCCCATTCCGGGGCGGTCATCAGACCTTCTCTGAGAATTCCCTCAGGTGTTATCGACTCATCGTGGAGATCGCTCTTGGTTGTGGGAGTGATTATCGGCTCGGGGAATTTCTGATTCTTTACCATTCCATCCGGAAGTTCGTTGCCGCAGATGTTCCGGCTGCCGTTGCTGTAAAGAGTCCATGCGGAAGTGTTTGTGCTGCCGGTAAGGTAACCCCTGACAATGAATTCCACAGGGAAGACATCGCACTTGATTGCAAGCGTAGCATTCGGGTCGGGTATTGAAATAACGTGATTTGGAACGATATCTCTGGTGTTTTCGAACCAGAATGCGCTTACCTGGTTAAGAACCTGTCCCTTGAAAGGGACCGAAGTCAGTACTCTGTCGAATGCGCTCTGTCTGTCAGTGGTGATCAGAAGAATCCTGTCTCCAAGATCGTAGCTGTCCCTGACTTTTCCCCGCTTTCCTCCAGGAAGATCCAGCGACAATGTATCAGTAAGGCAGTTCGAAAGCTTTCTCTTGATAGTATCCTTATTGACCATGACATCCTCTCGATTGTTACCGGAATTCATTAGCGATTTCAATTCTGAGCATGTATGATAGTGAAACTTTCCGTAAATTGAAACCTTTCAGATTCATGAAGAACAGGAGTAATATGAAGCAGGATAACACTGCAGATAAGAACCTTACATGGCACCATCATGGTGTAGACAGAACTGACAGGGAGAAGCTTCTCGGGCACAGGGGGGCTACCGTATGGCTTACAGGGCTTTCCGGTTCCGGCAAATCTACCGTTGCGGACATACTCGCGGAAATGCTTCAGGAGCGCGGGGTTCTGACAGCGATTCTCGACGGTGACAATATCAGGCACGGTCTTAACAGTGACCTGGGATTTTCGCCGGATGACAGGAAAGAGAATATTCGCAGAATAGCTCAAGTCGCCAAACTCTTCAGTTCCTTTGGCGTTGTGAACTTACTGGCTTTCATAAGCCCTTACCGCGAGGATAGAGACCTCGCCAGATCCATCCATGATGAGAACGATTTCGTTGAGGTATACGTTGAAGTTCCGCTTGCAGTGGCTGAACAGAGGGATCCCAAGGGTCTGTATAAAAAAGCCAGAAGCGGTGAGATACCTTCTTTTACCGGTATATCAGCACCTTACGAAGAACCCCTTTCCCCTGAACTCGTTCTGAAAACCCATGAATTCTCAGCGGAGGAGTGCGCTGAACAAGTTCTGGAAGTCCTTGTGGCTAAGAGAATAGTGCCACCGGTCACTTAAGCTATGCAGTTTTTCTCATGGATGTCATTCAAGTCAGGTAGCGGAGAGAGAAGATTCTTCCGTCCCCTCGGGGGGGATGAAAAAAAATCCTTTAAGCTTCATCTGCTGTCCGCCGTCTTCGGCGGAGTATCCATGGGAGTGGTTATTAACCATGATTACATCGCTGTAAACGGATTGCATGCCGCTGCATGGCAGATAACTGCCCTTACTATGCTCTGGCCGATCAGCAATATGCTCGCTGTTTTCATAAACCACTGGCTTGACCGAAGGGGAAGGTACGACAGGGCAGTTCTTGTCTTCGGAGTCCTGTCCAGGCTTCCTGTTGCTCTGATGTTCTTCTCATCTTCCGTTAATGTAATGCTGGTGCTCCTCCTTCTATTTTTCGCGTCAAACAGTGTTATCCTGCCTGCGCAGAACAGCATCATGAAAAAGCGGTACTCCCAGAACAACAGAGCAAGGCTGTTCGGCTGGTGGACCAGCGCGTTCACTCTTTTCAGCCTTCCCATGGCTATGCTTGCAGGCGCTCTTCTGGATATGGATTTTCAGTACTACAGGATTCTGTTCCTGGTTGAAGCCCTGTTCGGAGCGGGACAGGCTGTGTTCCTTTCAAGAATGGCCAGAGGTATGGAACCCGGAGTATCCACCGACACAGGATCAACCCACTTCTTCAGAAGCCTGTGGGCTATTTTTAAAAATGACAGGGATTTCGCCTGGTTCGAGATCTACTTTTTTATATACGGTATTGCCTTTCTGATGATTCTTCCCGTGATACCTTTCTTTGCAATTGACAGACTGGGGCTGGATTACGAGCAGTACGCCCTGGCGAAGGGTGTGATCGGTCAAATAGGAGTACTTCTTCTATCTCCCTTTCTGGGAGTTCGCCTTGAGAAGCTTCATCCCTTTAGATT
>JAUWSQ010000078.1 GCA_030609965.1 Candidatus Fermentibacterota bacterium | reverse complement strand
TGGGTCCTTCTCTTACCGTTGCTGGTTTAAACCATAATACAAGCTCGGATTTCATAGATTACGAGGCCAGCTGGAGCAGGATAGATATCAGCGTTGCCGTTCAACCACACTCACTTCCCGCTAACATGTTCGTCAGTGGAGGAATGACCTTCTCCATATACGATGGCTCGGACTTCCTTGGTCACGATATTGCAAACAGGATAGCGCGTAGAGTAAGACTGGTTCAGATGGTCATTCCTTCTGTTTCGGTAAATACAACCTTCGAATCTGTAATGGATTTTGATAATGGGACAACCAGATCAGCATGCAATTCGCTTGAGTCAAGAATAGTCTACCGCTTCATGAGATCACGGGATATTGCTTCCTCAGTAGTGGTCTTCGGTAAACTCTCAAGATCATCAATAAGAACTGAGCGGGCGGGTATTTTCTCAAGAGTTAACCTCGTCAAAGGGCTTTCCATTCTGCTGGAGGCTGAAGCGCGCGTTACACCTACATCGATTGCTGGTGCAGGACCTTACAGAAAGAGGTATGTGTTCGGACCAGGGCTTGAATACCAGTTCGGTACTACCGCCCGGATATGGGGAATGGTAGAACAGGAGAGAACCAACCTGGAGACTAACCAGAACTGGTGGCGTATCAGAGCAGGATTAGAGTTTTATCCAGGAACTTTAAACTTCTGACACTATATAAACCATATATCAAGATGCAGGGACATTTTCGGATGTCCCTGCAGTATGCTGGGTGAAAGGAAAGACCTTTGTTTGAAGGATTCGGCGCCGGACTGACTCTGGGACTCGCCACAGGAACAGCCTGTCTCGCTACATGCGGCCCCATATACGTTTCATACCTGATGGGCGAAAAACGAACAGGATTTCAATCCCTGTGGGTCATACTTAAGCTTAATGGCGGTAGGTTCATAGCCTATGCCATCTTCGGTGCCCTGGTCGGGATGCTTGGAGGAGCTATCCCTGTGAAGGTACGGATTCCCCTTACATATGTGGGTTACATTCTGTTTTCCACCTATATGCTTCTGTCAGTCGTGAGGGTTCGCAAAACATGCTCCGGATGCCATGCCGGGAAATTTCTGAAGATTACAAGCAATCCTTTCCTGCTCGGCTTTCTTACCGGCTTTTCGGTATGCCCCGCCTTCCTGATAGCATTGACAGGAGCCTTCGAAACCAGCGGACCAGTCAACGGGATGATGCTTTTCATAGGTTTCTTTGCGGGAACCACTGTTTACATGCTTCCCTTTGCCCTCTTCGGCCTTCTTACTATGAAGGACTGGATAACAAAAGCTGCACGGATGATAGCGGTAGTTGTCGCAATTTATTTTGGAGCCGTCGGTATTCGAGGTTTTGTAACATGGGTATCGCAGCCATCCCTTAGAAGCCAGTACGATCATAATGCTGTAGAGACGTCGAGATTATCAGACGCTGACAGCAGTGCCATCTTCTCCGTAGAGGATTCGGATACGCTGTACATTGTATCCTTCAGTAACGATGCTGATGATTTTGGAAGCCAGCTTGCAGAAGATATGACGGGGACTGTGCTGCCTCCAATCAGCCTGGTCAGTGCAACCGCGGAAGACTGGCGCGCAGCATTGTTACCAATTCCCCGGCTTTCAGCGGTAATAGTCCCTCATTGGGTTGATTACAGGTCCGGCATCGAAACTGCTCTGTGGCAGGAAACCTTTATCGAATATCTGGTGGATATGCAGATGAGAGCATTTGCCGTTGAGTATCAGCCTTACTGCGATGACAGGATAACAGGGATTCAGTCTTTCCTGGAAAGGTACAGTTTCAGATGTCACCCCGATTCAGGATTTGTTTTTCTGATGATGAATCCTCTGGGCTGTGCTCCCTCTGATTGTTCAACCTGTGAGATTCCTCATTAGATTAGTAATGTTGCATAATCTGATATTCCAAACGTAAGGAGTGAATATGACAGAGAAAGCATCATGCGGTTATTCAGGACCTAAAGTAAAATCCGACTGCAGGATCTCATACGAGAATACGGATAACGAGCTCCGAATTACAGTGACATCTGAAGTGTCGATGAAAATTCTTGAGAAAGCTGTCAGGGATACTGCAGCACGTATGGGAATTTCCAGGGGTACGGTTGAGATTGAGGATTGCGGGGCTGCTTCATTCGTTGCCGCTGCAAGGTTCGAAGCTGCGGCCAGAAAAGTTCTTGGTAACAATTTTCCTCTTCTTCCTCCAGCTCGGAATATAGAGCCTTCTGGACGGAATATTCCAAGGAGATCCAGACTTTACGTTCCCGGTAATCGTCCCAGGTTCATGGAAAAAGCTATGTCTGCAGGAGCTGATGGAGTCATTCTGGACCTTGAGGACAGCGTGTCCCCCGACAGAAAATTCGAAGCAAGAATTATGGTAGCTCATGCACTTGCGAATCTTGATTTCTGCGACATGGAGGTAATGGTCCGAATTAATCAGGGTGAATACGCTATCGATGATCTCGAGTGGATTGTACCACAGCCAGTTCAGCACATTCTTATTCCCAAGGTGGAAATTCCAGACCAGGTTTCCATAGTAAGGGATATGGTTGAAAAAATATCGGAGTTATGCGGCCGGGAAGCGGGAGTATGGCTCATGCCAATCATCGAAAGCCCCCTGGGTGTGTTCAACGCACTTGATATCGCAAGGTCTGTTCCTGATGAATCAGCAGCCCTCACTCTCGGGCTTCAGGACCTTTCTGCTGAATTAGGGGTTAGTCCTACTGCAGAGGGCACGGAGAGCTTTACATCAAGAAGCCTGATAGTTCTGGCAGCAAGGGCAGCCGGGCTTCAGCCCATTGATACTGTATATGCGGACGTGAAGAACGAAGATGGGCTAAGGGAATCTGTGCGGCGGGCGAAAGTGCTGGGTTTCGTAGGAAAGGGATGTATTCATCCCGGACAGGTACCCATCATAAACGAGGGCTTTCTGCCGAGCAGCGAAGCGCTGGACAATGCCAAACGTATAGTTATTGCTTTGCAAAAGGCTGCGTCCGAAGGACTGGGAGCGGTTGCTCTTGGTTCAAAAATGATTGACCCTCCAGTAGCGAAACAGGCTCAGGTAGTTATGGATAACGCCATCAGACTGGGATTGATCTCGATTAACTGGCGGGAAGAGGAGAAGGAATAATGCACTGTCCAAAATGCAATTCTGATTTAAAGGTATCGGAGCTTCTCGGAGTGAGGATCGATAGGTGCCCTTCGTGCATGGGAAGCTGGTTCGATAGAAATGAGCTCAGGCTTGCAAGGAACCAGGCAGACAGTGACCTTGCCTGGATGGAAATCAATCTCTGGAAGGAAACCGATGGTTTCCACGTGAAAAGGGAATCCTTGCAATGCCCTTCCTGCGGAGAAAAGATGGCCTCTGTGGGTTATGCTGACACGGGAGTCCAGATAGATTACTGCAGCGAATGTGGTGGAATCTGGCTGGATAGCGGGGAATTCACGCAAATTATAAATTCCCTCGAACATGATCTTGATAACATGACAGCGTCAGATTATTTCAGGGAAAGCATCAGAGAAGCTGAGGAGCTGATCGCCACCAGCGATCATTTCAGTGAGGAATGGAAACACTTCAAGACGGTTCTTAAACTGCTGGAATATCGCGTTCTTGCAGAACATAGAACCCTGGCCAGGATTATTGAGAACTTCAGGAGCCCCTTCGCCTGATCTAATAAGCCCGGAGGCTGAACATAAGCGGCAGGTTATCCATCCCTTCAGGCAGCCTCCAGAAACCATTATCACCTTTGATCATGCATGGCAGCGCTTTCCAGGGGATAACATTGTGTTCATGAAGAAAGTTGATTTCCAGACCATTTTTGATAAGCGCATTCAGAACATCACCCATTGTCCACTGCCATTCCCAGGATGGTGATTTTACGATGTAGTCGGAGTCCGAATAATCCGGATAGTCAGCCGGCCATTTATTTGGAGCTTCTCTGTGGAAGTACGGGTAGCGGACTGTAAGTCCCTCCGATTCGTCATCGAATACCCACAGAAACGGATGAGATTCCATCAAATAGAAGAAACCACCGGGTTTAAGATATCTCCTTATGATTCCACCCCATGTCTTCAGATCCGACAGCCAGCAGAGAACACCGATGGATGTATAGACGATATCGAAGGTACCATCCAGCTTGTCAGGTAGATCGTAAACACTTGATTCTATAAATCTGGCATTAAGGCCTGCTTTTTTCGCGAGCATCGAAGCAACTCTGAGGGAGACAGGTGAGATATCGACTCCGGTTACGTCAGCTCCCAGCCTTGCCCATGAGAGTGTATCGGTTCCTATGTGGCACTGAAGGTGGAGCAAAGACCTGTTCCTGACTTCTCCGACTTCACCGACCTGGATCGGATCCAATACATGACCACCCCTTATAAGCTCCGTATAGTCATAGGATTCGGCATGTACTTCCGCAAGCTCATCCCAGTGTATCCTGTTCCCTTCCTCCGCATTCAAATATCTTTTCATATATCCTATCCTTTATTCAGGTTCCTTTTTACCGCTGACACTTGCCAGTATGTCTCCGATGATCGGCAGAAGAATGATCAGGAGCCACCCGAAAAGAAATTCCTGGGATCTCAGACCGAAGCTGCCGTAGGGAACCGCTCTTTCCTGAATCTCCGTGAAGATCATCCAGAGTATTCCCATTGGAATTATCCACCGTATACAGATGTTCCACCAGAGGCCGATGTTGAAGCTTGAGTTCTTGTTGATATACTGCCTCTGCTCCTCTGCCCCTGTACCCCATCCTATTATCAGGACTTCACCAAGAACAACCAGTGTAAGTCCGAAACTGTTCATGAAGTGATCGGCGATATCAAGGATGTGGATTCCCATGCCGGTAAGCATAGGGATTCCCAGCAGGAAGGCGCTGATGCCGACAATAAGGTTCGCTTTCCTGTGCGAGGTCCTCCACTTGTCTTTAACCGAAGCTGTGACAGCTTCCAGCAGGCTGAAGGCAGAGTCCACGGCAAGGGTTAGAAGCATCAGGAAAAACAGAACACCGAATATCCTTGCCGCTGGAAGGGTGGTGATAATGTGGGGATAAGCAACGAATGCAAGGCCAGGCCCTGATGACACAACCTGTGATACGGGAACACCGAGGGATGAAGCGTGGTGACCAAGAGCTGAGAATACGGCAAGACCGCCGAAAAAGGCGGTAAGCGCATCGGCGATTCCTATTATCATGGCATTTGCCGCAATGTTGGTCTTCTTCGGCAGAAAACTGCCGTAAGCTATCATTATGGCAAAACCAACACTCAAACTGAAGAATACCTGAGAAACGGCTGCAAGCCATATCTTAGCACTCATAAGCTTAGACCAGATCGGGGTCAGATAGAATTCTATACCAGAACCAGCTCCTGAAAGGGTTAAACCCCGTATCACGAACAACAGAAGCAGCCCCCAGGGAATCAGCACAGTGAAATAAACGACCTTACTTACCGTCTTGGTGCCCTTCCATACGGAAGCTACTATCCAGATCCACGCCAGGGTAAACCCTATGAAAAGCGGCCATTTGAACTTGCCTATATCCCATGGAGAGGAAGTCACCCCGAGAAAATCGTTGAAGAAGAAATCCGCGGGCGAGCCCATGAATGTAGTCGCTTCGTCCACACTGTTGAAACCATAGAGATGTCCATCGAAGGCTACAAGAATGGTACCGTACATTTCCGAATCCTCCGGATCATCCGATATGATACCTTGATCAGCGGACACAGGAGACACAAAACTTCTTCCCAGAAGGGAATCGGGCACTTCGATGAGTACCTCCATGTCCTCCAGGTCGGTTTGGGCTATAGCGTACTGGACATCGGCATATTCACCCTCTTCCTGCACCCATCCCAGTGTAGCGGCTTCGTAGGTGTAGTTCACGCTCCATGCCATGATAATCGCATAGTATGTGACGATGATGAAACCAACACCGGCTGCGAACCATCCGAACCACTCCAGCCTGGGGCTTATCTTCTTGAAGGAACCGGGGGCGGCCTGGTGAAACTTATGACCGATGCTGAATTCAAGCATCAGCAACGGAATACCCGCCAGGAAAAGGCAGATGAAATAGGCAACGAGAAAAGCGCCACCACCGTTTTCATATGTGATGTACGGAAAACGCCAGATATTGCCAAGGCCGATGGCAGAGCCTATGGCAGCAAGCACAAAAGCAGTCCTGCTGTTCCAGGTTTCTCTAATGGCAGCCACGATTATCCCCTTTTATTAAATTACTTCTCCGCTACTAATGGTAAATATCTGCACACTGTACCGGGGTCAGGTCAAGGGGGGCTGCTGTTCTCGTGTTTATTCCTTTGGATTATCGCAGGGGTGCTTCCTTGTAAACCGCTTCCATAGACCAACTCTGCCAAGGAAACTGAGGATAGCTCCGTAGAAGCAGAGGTACTTGCAGAAAAACCTGGGGAAGAATACCAGAATAGATATCGTAATAATTGCACCGATGAAGGATCCCGCTATGAAAAACGAGAAGATAGTATGGAAAGGATCGTACCTGCAGAAGAAAGCTTGCGGCACGATATTTGCATACTGACCGCTGCTTACCAGAAGAAGGAAACCGAAGAACAGAATCATAAGCAGATACCGGAAACCCGAAAGAACCGCATGTACCTTATGAGGAAATCTTGGAGGTCTGGGAACATGAAGCTTTCCCAGCAGGTCCTGGAGAGCTCCGAAGGGGCAAACCCATCCACAGTAGATTCTATCGAAGAATGTAGTCCAGATTATCGGAAGGATAAGAACAGCGATCCCGAGGAAACCGAGGAAGATCAGTCCACCGGGAAGGAGTGCGTACTGCGCTACACCCAGGGGGCAGAAACACCCCTGTATCAAGAAACCAAGCACTATCAGGGATATCATCTGTACTGAGATATGAGAAATTTTACGTTTACGCCTGTCCTCTTTTCTTCTGCCCCTGAAACGCTTTTTCAGGCAGGTGGCGACGGGCAGCAGAACACCAGTTGCTATCAGTACGATCAAGGTTCTGTTTATTCCTCCCCCTGAGGGGTTTACGCATCCATCCCAACCCATGTAATGAGGGCTGAGAGCATTGTCAGCAGAAGGGCAGGCAGCTTCCGGCGGAAGTCCCAGAGGACATCCGCTAGCTAGAGGTACAAGACTGTATGTCCTTCCGGTTACACTCACACTGACTGAAGAAGAAGAATCCGACTGAACTCCGGGATTATCACAGTATGTGTCATTATTAGCATCAGCAAATAAAGTGCAAAAAGGGTTGTCTTCCAGACAGGCTTCCTCTGGTAAGTATCCAAGTGGACAAAATGAGATTGGGACGGTTATTTCCTCCATGGTGATAGTATCAATGGATACCGAATCAGAGGAGAATTCAATCTGGATTTCCCCAGTAATAATTGATGAGTCGGTGACTCTCTCGTCGATTATCCATACTAAATCGCAGTGTTGGGGGGTTCCGTTATGCTCCGGATTCACGCAGAAAAGATCACCCTCAGAATCTGAGAGGATAATTACTCGATTACTATCGGTTTCTGAGTCTTCTGGTGGAATTCCCTGATGAGAAAAGTCCGTCACTGAAGATTCGTCGATATAGGTTACACTCTCGGCAGGCACATCAATCTCTTCCGGCAGGCTGTCAGGCGTAGATTCTTCAGACTGTTCAGAGCCACCATCAGGCTGAGGCCCGGGGTTGTCGCAGAGAGCGTCTCCATCCCCATCGACGTAAAGAGCACAGGAAGGGCTTCCAGATGAGCAGGCTTCCTCCGGGGGGAAACCAAGGGGACAGGATGCCAGCAAAACCGTACTGATCACGAAGATGAGAATAGCGGAAGTATTCATCTATATAGTCTTTCCAAAACTCTTATAAACAGTGAAGACAGGGATTTGATGAATAATAGAGAAACCGGCTGTCACAGCCAAGGGGTGGCCGGTTATACGATATCTCTTTCAGAAAGCTGCTTTGATCCGGGCAAAAGTGGAATTCGATAAAGAGAGTGTCCCGTTAAGGCGCAAGTTTGGAACACTGGAGCTTTGCTCAAGTGCTGTAGATGAACCGTACCGCCCGAAGACACATCTGTTGGATCCCCCATTCCAGTGCCATGTGTAAAGAGCGTCGATACCGGCAGCGGACGACCATTCGACCTCGATTATCAGGTTGTCCTCTCCGTTGTACCAGAAAGGAGTGT
>JAUWSQ010000079.1 GCA_030609965.1 Candidatus Fermentibacterota bacterium | reverse complement strand
CCGAAGGCGGAGATGATGCCGAGAAAGCAGTTGCTTTTGCTCCGGACGATCTTCCCGATGTACTTGCTTTTGACCAAAGGAAGATAATTCAGCAGTTTCTTCTGTGGAAGAAAACAGGTATCAAGCCCTCTGTGGAGGAGTAGCGATTACCATGGTCTTCCCCGTTCCCACTACTCAGAGAACTGAACAGTCGCTTGCTTCCTGAGCTGAGTCTGGTTTCCGGCAGTCGCAGAGGCAATCTGCTTTCCAGTCAGACTGTCCATGGGGTATATGATAACCATGGAACTTTCTTCCTTAGATATATCAAGCAGGGCCTGTATCTGCCGCAGCTGCATGGCATCGGGCTGCTGGGCAAGTAATTCCGAGGCCTCTTTCAAAGATTTGGCCACGGTCTTCTCCGCTTCTGCCTGTATTATCTTGGCTTTGGCAGCGCGTTCCGCGCGGGCGATAACCGCAAGTTCCTCTATCAGTGAGTTTGGTGTTCCCACATCGGTTATACGAACCGCCCTGACATTCACACCGTAATCTACAGCTTCGCCGTCGATAATCTTCTTCAAATCAGATGCGATGCGGTCTGTCTCGCTGAGAATATGTCGGAGATCGTTCCCGCCGATCGTGCTCTTAAGAGCTTCCATTGATGCCCATTCAGTAGTCTTCCAGTAATTCTGAACATCGATTGCGGCCTTTTCCGGATCTTCTACTTCAAGTTCAACTGCAGCTGTAACATCAATGGGAATGTTGTCCTTGGTGAGTGTTTTTGTTGCCTTGACCTCATAGGTGGTTATCCGGATATCTATTGTCCTGGCAGTAGAGTATATGAAAGGCGGTACAACTATGACTCCGGGGCCTCTGGCTCCAACTGATTTCCCCAGCCTCAGAAGTACTATTCTCTGCCATTGCGGAATTATGAAGAACATCTTCGCGAACACGTTGGCAAACCAAAGCAGGAAGATTGTTTTCACAGCAATCCAGATGTACATCGACTCAAATCTGGCAATATCAGACCAGACCAGAAGAAACCAGAGTGGTACAAGAATAACCAGCCTTACAAGGTTTCTGATGAAGCTCTGAACCGGATTTCGCCTGAACATATTTCCCCTCCCGATACTATTTCAATTATTACCTGTCGCTGTTTTATACTATCAGCGGGAAAATGTCATGTCAATTGACAGTATTCTCTTCGATTCTGTTTTGATTTGAGTGTATTCCATGTTTATGAACGGGGAAGGAAGGGGGCGGATAAACCGCCCCCTTTTATATAGCACTTATCTGTTGGAGAGAACCGTGAACTCAATCCTTCTGTTCATCGCTTTGTTCGATGCGGAAGTATTGGGAACTACCGGCTGAGCTTCTCCAAATCCCATTGTAGTCAGCATGCGTGCAGGTACACCCCGCTGCACAAGGAAGTTGAATACTGATGCTGCCCTCTGCTCGCTGAGGGTCTGGTTGTAGCTTGTGCTACCATCCGAATCGGTATGTCCGGCTACCTGAACCAACGCTTCAGGATTGGCGTTGAGTATCTCAACCATATTGTCCAGGATATAGTAGGATTCGGGCTTGATGTTAGCGCTGCCGCTGTCGAAGTAGATGTTATCGAAGGAGATAACCTGTCCGGTTACAAGTTCGGGCTTAAGGACAAAGTCGACTATTGTAGTCTGGTCGGCTGTAATGACAACTATGTCAGTAGCGAATTTGTACTCGTCTGCATCTGCCCTGACGGTCCAGGTTCCTTCGGGAACATCGAAGAGGAAGATACCGTCTTCAGTGGATTCGAACGTGATTGTAGTATCCTCAAGCTCTACCGTAATGATTGCCGGCAGAGGATCACCGTTCTCGAATTCTGTTACTGTACCGGCAAGCTGACCAAGGCCTGCCTGCTCTACAAGAGCGAAGTCCAGAACTACGTCCTGGTCTGCTTGAAGAACCACTGTAGCCGATGCGGCTTTGTAACCGATAGCTGCTACCGTTACAGGAATGCTTCCAGCGGTAAGGGTAGCGGAATAGAATCCTGTTTCAGAATCGGATATAGCGGAAGCCGCTGCGGTTCCAGGGAAGGAAACGGTGGCTTCCACCGCTTCTCCGTCTTCAGCATCTGTTATCATACCGGATATGGTTCCAGTCGTTACTGGCTCTCTGATAAGCAGATCGCTTGAGAATGCTATGCTTCCGGAGACGCCCCAGTCCTGAGTTCCGCCATCTGGAAGAGGTGCTCTCTGATCTCTGTCCTCAATGTCTACGGTTCCACTCTGGTAAAGTCCGTGACCGAAGTCAAAAAACTCCGGGTCAAAGGCAGTAAGTCCCATATTGAAGCAGAAATCCATAACGACTCCACCGCCGGAAAACACACGGATTCCAGGTGTGAAGTAAGCTACATGATTGAAAGAATCTCTGTCCAGGTACTTCTTAAGAGAGTACTCTGTATAGATAACTGCAAATTTGGTCGGGAATTCAAGGGCAACCCCGAAATCCAGAGCGTTATCATCAATAGCAGAGCTTATCAGTACCTCGTTAGTCCGGGTCCGGTGTCCGGTACTGTCGAACTGAAGCCTGTAATCGTTGAATGTCACTGTCTGCTTGTACATGGAGTAGCCAACATTAAAATGCAGTCTAAGCGGTGTTCCCGGCCAGACATTGGCCATATCCAGTGAAATCAGTCCATCCACACCCACGCTTGTATGCCCGGTTGAAAGGCTGGGCTGACGCATGGTATACATGGGAGTTAAATCGTCGAATCTGCCGTCGTACTCCTCACAATCAACTGTCTGGTTGCTCGAGGGAGCGAACATGAAGTAGTTGGCAAGTCCGAGCCAGAGAACCTCAGAGGATGGCGTAGGTGTGAAACCTGCCTTGTAACCAAGCATGATATCACCCATGCCGTGAACACCATCCCACTGGCCTATGGTTTCATTTCTTGGAGGTGTAAGGTCAAATTCGTAATAGGTACCGACGTAGCTGATTCTTGCGGCGATTTCTATAAAACTTGTAAGACCGTAATCAAGGGCAAAGTATCCCTGAGACAGATGCTCGGAATCCTCTACGCTGAGAATGGTATCCGACGTGCTTCCTATCGGGCGATAATGTAGATCGTCGTACTTGTCCGCACTGCTCCAGTATCTTCCAATTAGGCCGAATGCCATCTGGTTGGCCCCGATGGTCCTGGCATCAAGAACCCTGTTGACTCCTCTGAACCCCATGATCGAGGGCATAGAAAATGCGGATCCAGCCGCAAGTAAAAGCGTCAGGATCAATATTAAACCTCTGTTTTTCATTGTACCTTCCTTTCGTACAATACTGGTTATGACTTGCGCAAAGACAATTATGCTATTAGAAAAGCATTAGCTGTATATGTCAACTGTTGCTTATGAACGCTATTAGTTTTCCAAATTGAAAACTAACGATGAAAGGATGCTTAACATGCGTGTATACCGAGTATTGATTTCTGTTGTTCTTCTTGCCTGCGGAAGTGCTCTCTCATACGACCCCCTTTATTACGACAATCTTACAGAAGCCCTCCAATCCATGCAGATGGCAGGAGACGTTGCCTTCGGGTATTTCGGGGCAAACGCGTACTGGCAGACAGATTCCCTTGGCAACAGCGAGGAGTATGAATTCAGCACCAGTCTCGGTCTCATCAGGTTTCAGTTTCTGGGCAGGTATGGGCTGACGAACAGCCATACACTGTCGCTGATTATTCCCGGCTTCCTTCAACTGCAGGGATCCGGAGAGTCCAACGGTCTCGGGATTGCGGACCCCTGGATTTCCCTCGATGGATGGCTTACCAGAGAGCCCAGACTTTTTGCAAGGGGAGCCATAAGAATTCCACTTAAGGGGGCCCTCGAGTCAGGAGACTATTCTGAAAGCGACAGACATTTTGCCTTTGACGGAGCCATGACCTTAGTAAGTCCCCTCTCAAGCGGTTCTGGTATCAATGTCGAAGCCACCGCAGGGCTCCGATATTACCTGTCGGCGTGGGATATGCTCCATACCGATAGAAGAGATTCAGCTGAAACGAAACCTCCAGTCGAATTACGGCTCGCAGGCTTCTTCGTTCTACCGGTTAACCCGGAACTAAGCCTGAGGCTCGGAGGAGAAATAGCTAGAAGAGGTGAAACTGAGGCCAGGATAAACGGGGTATGGTCTGGTCAGGTCGGAAGCGAATTCGGTTATCAGGATCTACGGGCGGGTTTCTCGCTCAACAATGCAAGCCTTGACCTTACGGCAGAACTATTCTACAGGCTCGGAGGAGAGAATACTGCCAAGGAATGGGGACTGATGATCAATGGAACGGGTCTTGATTTCACAGACCTGTTTACCAGTACAACCGGTTCATCCGGCACAAGATGAGGAAAGCCCTTACAGCTGCTGTAATAGTTCTGCTGATCATTGCCGCCTTTGCGGCCCGGAACAACAGTACCGGAAAGAAACTGATGGATACGGGCAGAGGGTACATCGAACACCTGGCTTCAGGTGAAATTGAGGTGGCATACTCTTTCCTCTCGGACAGCCTGGCTGCTCTTCTGACTCCTGGTACACTTGGGTATCTTGAGGACGCTCCCTCAACAGGCGCGATAAGAGCAGGAAGATTTGAGAATCGCGGGTTCAGTATTTCCATTTCTCTTACCCGGGACGGTTCAAGAACACTATGGCTCGCTAAAGGATCAGATGGTAAATGGACAATAACGGGAGACACCTCTCTTGATAATGTACTGGGCAATGCAACAGTCCTCTGTTCATCGTACGCCAGAGGAACAGTTATTCCGGCCCTCTCCGAGGGAAGAGCTCCGGATGATTTTCTCTGTCCTGTAGCAGGCTCACACTACTATTCTCAGGATGGTATTCTCTTCTGTTCCGCCGGTCATCTTGGAAGCGGGCTCGATACCGGGGGTTCAGCCTGCAGGACACTGAGGGACAGCCTGGCTGTGATTGTCCGGCAGTACACCAGCGCCGGTTACGGGTATCCGTCCAGTTTTGGGGAAATGTATGAACGGAGTGATGGTGTGTTCGGTCAGAGGGGCGGATTTCATTGTCCCGATAATGGTTACTCCTATTACGAAATAACTTCAGATGGTGTATACTGCCCATTTCACAGGGAAACATGCTTTATTGACAATCCGGTTACGGTGGAATCTCCTGATTCCACTGAACACTACCGAATCTGAATCGGGAGAGACTTGAACAGAACCTCGGTGATCAGCACACAGGAAGATCTGAATAGATTTACGGATAAGCTTCGTGATGAGAAAGCTATTGCTGTTGATACCGAGTTTCATGGAGAGAGAAGGTACTGGCCCGATCTGTTTCTTATCCAGATAGCTGACAGCGATGGACCTGTAGCTATTGACCCTCTGAATATTGACGACCTTTCTCCGCTCGGCAGGATCTTTGAAACCGAATCACCAATTAAAGTCATACACTCGGCAAGAAACGATATAGATGTTCTTATGCATCATCTTAATGTGGAGTTCTCCTCGGTATTCGATACCCAGCTTGCCGCAGCTTTCCTGGGCCATGACAGGCAGACAGCCCTGTTCAAACTTGTCAAAGCGGAATGCGGCATCTACCCGAAAAAGGGACACACTCTCAGCGACTGGTCTCTACGGCCCCTGGCTGACGATCAAATCGAATACGCTCTGGATGATGTCCGGTATCTGCTTGAGATATACCGGAACCAGATTGAAAAACTTGAAGCAAGGGGGCGTCTCGAATGGTACCTTGAGGAAGCGAAATCTCTTACGGATACTTCAACATACAACAATGCTGTTCACAAGCTGTTCAGAAAGGTCAGGTCAACGGCAAAGGTCAGGAGTAGCAGGCGGCACATCCTCTGGGCACTTATCAAGTGGCGAGAGGAGACAGCTAAACAGCTAAATAGGCCAAGAAATTTTATTGTCAGGGATCATATTCTTGGCGCAATAACGGCTATAACTCCGATTTCGAAAAGTGCTCTCTCAAGAGTGAGGGGGATCTCCAGCGGTTTCATTTCAAAATGGGGTGACGAGATTCTCAAAGTCATACAGGATGCAGAAGACTTTCCTGATAAAGATATTCCTGAAATCCCCAGATATCACTCAAGACCCGGCGTTTCTGCTCGAACGGATATACTCCGCATTTTTCTCAAGCAGGAATCGTGTCGACTCGATATCTCTCCGGAACTTCTTCTTTCAAAGGATCTGATCAGCACCTTAGCGAAAAATCCACCTGACAATGAGCAAGAGCTGAACTCATTGCTGGAGCTCACCGGCTGGAGGAAGGAAGCTCTTGGAGATGACCTTGTCTCTCTTCTCAAAGGAAAACTCGCCCTGATACTTAACCGCGACGGCAAGGCGGGACTGCATTTCATCAGGGTCGAGTAGTGCCTGACTTCACTCCGTCTGCAATTCTAAGCAAGATAAAAAGCACCCTGAAATCCCCTGGCATACCTGCCCCGATGGAGGAATCCCGAGAGGCTTTTCCCGTTCTTATCTCAACTATAATAAGCCTCCGAACCAGGGATGCTGTTACCAGAATGGTTTCCAGGCAGGTTATTACAAAGGCTCCGGATATCGATGCCATGATCTCCATTGACAGAACGGAGCTTGAACAGCTTCTGCGGCCTGCCGGTTTCTACAGACAGAAAGCGGGACAGATGAAGAGAATCGCCAAAATCCTGAAAAGCGATTTCGGGAGCAGGGTTCCAGAAAGCATGGACAGCCTGTTGACCCTCCCGGGAGTTGGAAGAAAAACTGCGAACTTCGTGATGGGAATGGTCTTCGGTGTACCTTCCATATGTGTAGATGTGCATGTTCACAGGATTTCAAACAGACTGGGACTGGTTGATACAAGTTCCCCGGAGCAAACCGAATTTGCTCTTCAGAAACTTTTCCCGGTAGAGGAATGGACAGGGATCAACCACATCATCGTTCGATTCGGTCAGAGTATATGCAGACCGGTAAAACCCCTGTGCAATGACTGTCCGTTGCGGGATCAATGCCCTTCCGGACCGGAATGAGGGATTCATGGAATACAGACTCTCCCCCGGAAAACTGATTGACATAACAAGACCTCTTGAGGCCGGGACACCGACATGGCCGGGGGATATACGATTTAATAAAGACACTTCAGTGCACCAGGGTTTCCGTATATCGAAACTCACCATGAGCAGCCATTGCGGAACACATATCGATGCCCCCGCACATCTGGTCCGATGCAGTACATTCGTTGATGATATTCCCCTGTCCAGGCTTATTCTCCCGGCAACAGTGGTTGATTGCGGATTGAAACGGAAAATCGACATAGCATTAATTGAGGATTTGAAACTCGATGGAAAAGCACTGCTTCTGAAAACATCATCAGGTTCCCCGGCAGAAAGCAGCAATTCGATGGAATACTCATACCTTTCATCGGATACCGCTGAGCTGGCTGCCCGAAAAGGGATTAAGATGATTGGTATCGATACTTTTTCAGTGGACCCACCCGATTCTGCGGATGCACATGAGATCCTTCTGGGAGCATCTATACCGATACTGGAGAATCTGTTGCTCGATGATGTTCTACCGGGTAACTATCTCCTGATATGTTTCCCGCTGAAGATCACAGACGGGGACGGCGCTCCGGTCAGGGCTTTCCTCCAGCCCGGCAAGTTCAGAAAGTCACAATAAACCAGAAATCCGCCTTTTGCAGGTTGAGGTCGAAAGTCTAGTCTCGCGGAACCACTCTTTTTTTACTTGACCTG
>JAUWSQ010000050.1 GCA_030609965.1 Candidatus Fermentibacterota bacterium | reverse complement strand
GCTGGACGGAACATACCGTAGATGGGAATTTCGATAGCGCCAGGTCAGTGTATTCCGCTGATGTGAACGGAGACGGCTACATGGATGTCCTCGGAGCAGCAAACGTTGCCGATGACATCACATGGTGGGAGAACGTGGACGGTACGGGCACTTGCTGGACGGAACATACCGTTGACGGGGATTTCGATGGCGCCAGGTCAGTGTATTCCGCTGATGTCAACGGAGACGGCTACATGGATGTCCTCGGAGCTGCTTGTACTGCCGACGACATCACCTGGTGGAAGAACGTGGACGGTACGGGCACAAACTGGACGGAATATACCGTTGACGGGAATTTCGATTGGGCCGTGTCAGTGTATTCCGCTGATGTCAACGGAGACGGCTACATGGATGTCCTCGGAGCATCTGCTTGGGACGACGACATCACATGGTGGGATCTGACCGGATTTCTCCCTGATGGTTCGCTGGAATCCAGCGTGCTGGATATACAGGAGAGCCCCGACTGGCAGACCATTGACTGGACCTGCACCGAGCCAGCTGGAACAGGTGTGGTGCTTCAGGTAAGAGCCTCCGACAATTCCTCGAACATGGGAGAGTGGTCTGATACCCTGACAGCTCCCTGTACCCTGGAAGGAATTCTGGCCGACGAAGACCTATATTTCCAGTACAGGGCAATACTGATCACAACCGACTCGCTTTCAACACCTGTACTTCAAGATGTAACCGTCGTCTGGCTGCCATACACGGGTACTGAGGAAGTAGAAGGTGCTTCATTCATTCTGCACGGTGCAAGGCCAAATCCAGTACTTGGCACTGCTGTGCTGGTCTTTACGCTGCTTATTGATTCAGGAGTGGAGCTGACCGTATACGACCTGACCGGTCGAGTGGTTTACTCCATTAATGGCGAGTACAAGACGGGAGTGCACGAAGTTATACTGGAGGATCTGGCCAGTGGAATGTACATGGTTCGGATGGCCTCGGAAGAGTTTGCGGCGACGCGGCAATTTGTTGTGATCGAATAGCACCGGTGGCAATAGAATCCAAGGGCTTCGTGCACCACTCAAGAGTATCCTGCTATCGGTATAAGAAAGCCTGTAAACTGAACATATAATTTTCGGATTATCTATGATTATAAGGTTGACATTAACCATGGTGTTTTTGTATGCCTATAATACAGGTTATGATCGGTTATCTTTGCATAAACCCGTCCGTGAATCTGTGAAGATTCAGCCTGATGTGGGAAATGAAAGTCTTTGGAGTCATAAACAGGAATTGTGATTCCTGAAATAGCATAGAACAGGAGAAATCAATGGAAGGATTATTCGTTATTCAGCTGGTAGGTGCTGTAGGCCTGTTCATCGGTTTAGGTTTCTTCATTTCAATAGTATTGAAAATGCACAGAACTCTCACTGAAATGGAGAGGACACTTTCCTCTCTAGGCGGGGAAATAGAAGATCTGACCCCGCGTATTTCATCGGCACTTCAGGAAATCGAAAAGACCGGAGAGGACATCGGTATAACAGCAAATGCTACAACAGCACTTCTGAACAGGATCAACGGCAAAGCAGGTTCATCCCAGATAATCGACGGAGCGGCGCGTTTCATGCCTGCGGCTGTTACTCTACTGCGCTACGTCGCACCATTGTTCTCCTCAAGGAAGAAGAACAAATGAAACATTTTGCGTTCTCAGCTCTACTGCTTATGCTGGTTGCCTGTGCCGGGCCAGCAATTGGCCCTGTAAAAGGAGTTCTTATAGTCTACGAGCCTGGTGTTGACCTGCAGAGTCTGGATGATCTGCTTGAAGATATCCAGCTTCAGGTAACAACGGTGGATACCGAGAATGTCTTTGATTTCTCCACCTGCCCAATGGAGGATTTCAGGGATGACCTCAAGACAAGGCGTACGATTCTTTTCGTAACAGAAAACAGTCTTCAACTCCCGGCTGAACTTCAGTTGTCAGAAGGGATCTATCGCGGAGAGGATATATGGGCAGAGGATCAGGTTATTCTCGGAGTAGTGCTGCCGGAGTTCACCCGGACAGATGCGCTTTCGAATCTGCTTGAGCAGGCTTACAACCATCACCTGGAATCGTATATCTACGGCAGTTTCGTATCAACTCAGATGAGCAGTCCCGAGAGGATAGACAGCCTTCTTACACTTGGTTTCAGTATGGATATACCCAAATCGTATCATCTTAAAGAGTGGAATCCTGAAGCTGGATTCATCCAGTATCAGCGTATTGTATCCGATGAATGTCTTATACTCCTCAGCTTCAGATGGATCGATGATTCAGTGATACTGTCTCCGGATGATGCTGTACTGTGGAGGGAGGCGGTAGCAAGGAACTACTTCTACGATTCGGCTGCAGATTCCGTTGACAGATCATCTGTTGAGGTGCAGCTGATGAACCTGAGGGGTCTTCACGGTTTCAGGCTTCTGGGTATGTGGAGAAATCCGTACCACCTGAATGCAGGTGCGTTTACAAGTTATGTTCTGAGAAGCAACGGCAGAAGATACTTGCTGGATACGGAAGTATTCCACGAACACCGGGAGAAGGAACCATATATTCGTGAAGGATGGATTATTATGAATACATTCATGCTGGGGGGAGATAATGACTGATAGACTATCTAAACATGAGCTTGAAAGACTTGAAAGTGATTGGGTCAGTAAACCTTCTGCCATTATCTGTGCAAGGCTTGCAGAAGCTCTGCGTCAGATGGGCAAGCTTGATGAATCCCGGGAAGTGGCGGATACCGGTCTGAGAAGATGGAAGAATAATACTTCCATAACAATTATTCTTGGAAAATGCTACCTGGATTCAGGTCTTCTCGAGAAGGCCATGGATAGCTTCGCAGCTGTAAACACTGCACAGCCGCAGAACCTTGTTGCGCTTGTAAATCTTGCAGAGATTTATTTTAAGAAGGAAAACTGGGATAAAGCTGTCAGTTTTTATGAAGAGTATTTATTTGAGTGTCCAGGAGATGAAGAAGCCAGGGATAAACTGGAAGAAGCCAGAACCTGGAAGAATTCACCGGATCAGATTCCACAGGAGATAGAGGAAGACGAACTCGAAAATGACACTGATGCTTTTCCAAAAACTGAAAGAATGAGCAAAGTACTCGAGTCACAGGGTATACTCGCAGAAGCATTCTCTGATCCGGGGGAGAGTGAACCGGATGAAGATCCCGCGGAAGATGAGCTATATGCAGCAGAAGCTTCGCCTGACAGCCTGCTTGCATTCTTTTCACCCGAAGAAAAGAAGAACCTTAAGCTGAAACCCTACGACGGTGAGGCTGAATGAAACCTTCTGACATCATTACTGTCATAAACGGGCCAAGTCTCTCACAGCTCGGCAGCCGCGAGACAGAACACTACGGAACCACAACCCAGGATGAGCTTATGGAAATGATCCAGGACAAAGCATCCATGCTTGGTTTTAAGGTGGTTTTTATCCAGTCCGATATTGAGGGAGAGCTTGTCAGGGCAATTAACAGTGCTTCTGGCAGTTCACTTGGTATAGTCATTAATCCGGCAGCGTACTCTCACTATTCGATAGCTATAATGGATGCGATGGCGGCATTTGACGGTCCTGTTGTAGAAGTGCATATAAGCCGGGTGTTTTCAAGAGAACCCTTTAGAAACAACCTAGTGACCGCACAGGCTGCGGACGCGTTTATAGCAGGTGCGGGAATCAGAGGCTATCTTCACGCCATGGATATCCTGTACGAATCAGCAGGAAATATGGAGGTATGATCATTGCCCACCACTAACGATTTCAGGCGTGGTATGGTTATTGATGTAGGTGGAGTACTCTGCCAGATTGTTGAATTTCAACATGTCAATCCAGGAAAAGGGGCTGCATTTGTAAGGTCGAGAATGAAGGAGATCTTATCACGCAAAGTACTCGACCGTACATGGAGAGCCGGTGAGAAGGTTACTGAAGTAAGAGTTGAACACAGGGTCTGGGAGCTGCTTTACATGACCGATCTTGAATTCGTTCTCATGAATCCGGATACTTATGATCAGATACACATTGATCTGGATCTGGTAGGAGACGCGTCCAAATACCTGGTTGAGAACTCCGCGGTAAAGATTGCATTCGTTGATGATAAACCGATTATGGTTGGTCCTCCGGATACGGTTGAGCTTGAAGTAGTTGAAACAGACCCCGGATTGAGAGGGGATACTGCAAGCGGCGGCACAAAGCCTGCTGTCCTGGAGACCGGTCTCAAGGTTCAGGTGCCGCTGTTCATACAGGAGAAAGACGTCATAAAAATCGATACGCGGAATGACAGCTACATGGAAAGAGTTTAATTCTGAAGCATCGTCGGATCATACTTATTCCCACATTCAACGAAGTGCAGAATATCCAGCCCCTTTATGACTCCATCCGCAGGGAATGCAGCTACGATCTGATGTTCATAGATGACAATTCACCTGACGGCACAGCACAGCGGATACAGAAACTGGTGGAACAGGATTCCGGAGTTCATCTGCTGAGAAGGAAAACCAAGGAGGGTCTGGGACAGGCATACAGAGAAGCCTTCCAGAAAGTTCATGAATCGGATCGCTGGGACAGGATATTCATGATGGATGCCGACCTGTCCCATCAGCCCCTGCACATCAAAGAGATCGACAGTGCGCTTGATGACCATGCTTTTGTTGTTGGCTCCAGATATCTGAAGGGTGTCAGTGTACTGAACTGGTCCATCATCAGACTAAATCTCAGTTATTCAGCTAACCGGTACATCAGGTTAATAACCGGAATGCCTTTCAGCGACTGCACAAGCGGCTTTCGAGGTTTTCATGCTGATTTGCTTCCGCTGCTGTTGTCAACGGATATCAAATCCTCAGGGTATGCTTTTCTTGTAGAGACCCTTTACGATGTCTGGAAGAACGGTACCGATATCTGTGAGGTGCCCATAGTTTTCGTGGAGCGGACAAGCGGGGATTCCAAGGTTTCGATGCAGGTGTTCATTGAATCCCTTGTTACTCCTCTGCGGCTTCGATTCAAATCCCTTTTCTGTCAGTAGTTCTCCCAGAACCATGATATCAGGCTATCCTGCAGTGCACGTGCAGTCCAGGTATTACCGTTGGGCACCTCAAGCATGATAACCAGTATTATCCTTCTGCCCGATGAAGATGTAAGCAGTCCTGCAATCGCTGATGTGTCACTTAAAGTACCTGTTTTACCGCGAAATGCTCCTGGTGGCAGATCGGCCATTCTTGATCTCAGGGTTCCATCAACGCCGTTTACAGGTAATGTGGCAAGAAATTCCACTCCCCATGCAGCTGAACCGATTCCTTCTGAGAGTATTTCGGCAAGATGGATCGGTGTCAGGCTGTTGAACCTGGAAAGACCAGATCCGTCGGCAATCTGAAATTCCGTGAGAGAGGGAACAAGATCCCTCAGCAGCTGACCTGCCACATCGCATCCCGCTCCGGTTGAGGCGGGATTGGACCCTGTTTCAAGGCTTGTTGTCCGGAGAACCATCTCAGCGACCATATTCCTGCTCCATTTGTTCATCGATGCCAGTAGAACGAACATCGGATCAGAAAACATTACCGATGTCTGTATCAATGATCCTGAATCAGGCGCTTCCCCCTGCAGTACATGATCGATATGCAAACCAGTGGCTTCCAGTTCCAGCGCGAGCATTCCCGCAAATTCAGCGGGAGGCCCTGCAAAGGGTGTGTAAAGAACAAGATGGGTATCTGGCTGTATGCTACCTTCCAGTGTCAGTATTGGTCTGTTCTCGGTCCAGCCTTCTACAGAAGTTCTTATAGATTCCCTTCCTCCGATAACAAGATTGTTTGAAACCTCCAGGCCTGGCAAGGGAGGATAGTAGAAGACTCTCATTGTATCGCCTTCAGTGGAGATTATCAGCTGCAGGATATTATCTCCCACCGAGAGGCCCTCGATAGGGGGACAATAGATTTTATTCCAGTCAGAAGTATCCCATCCCGGGCAATGTGATTCGCTGAGGAATCTTGCTGTATCCCAATATAGATCCCAGGAGGAACCCGGATCAAGTGAAGCCGCGGTTTCCAGAGCGACTATCCTGATGTGCTCCGCGCTCAGGAGGGGCGCCCCGGCACCAACAATAAAAAGGCTGCTGCCTGCAGTATCGGCCATTACCCTGGTTTCATATATGTACGAAGGACCAAGTTCCTTCAAAGCCAAAAGGGTTGTCAGCAGTTTGACAGTTGATGCCGGTCTGAAATAGGAATCACCTCTGACGTTGTATAGTATTTCTCCAGTATCTGCATCTGCAGCGTAAATGCCTGCTCTCCATGATGCTGGAACTGAAGGCATATTAAACGATAATGACAAAATCAACACTTGAATCAGCAGGCTCAATCGGGGCTCCAATCATTCGACTTGATACTGGAAGAAACAGAGTTTAGATTTCGTAAATATAATTGACTGAAAAGCGAAAAAGAACGAAGAGTACTGGAGGTTCCCATGGTTCGTCTGATTACAGTGATCACTTTATTATTTATTCTCCTCGGATGTGGTGAGCAGCCCCCAGGCGATATCACTGCTGAAATTGATGGCGCAGCTGACATGGCTCTGGAATACGATGACCGCGTTGTACTTGCAGTAGGTGATAAAACTTACTCAGGTGCCGTGCTCGCACCTTCTCTTAATAGCTTGAATGGTGATTCCCTGCTGGTTCACCTGAAGATAGAATCGCTCATAAACAGATCACTGATTATTCAGGATGCACGCGAAAGAGGATTTGATTCAACCCGTTCCATGGAGTTTTCGTTTGGAGAGTGGGAGAAAGAGAAGCTGCAGAATCTCTGGCTGATCCAGATTCTTGATCAGAAGGTACAACTGCCCCCTGACACTGTTGAACAGTACTATTCACAGATGGGTACAATACTGATATACAGTGAGATCACCGTCAGCGACAGTGCTCATTGCGACAGCTTGAGGCAGCTTGTTCTTGGCGGTGCTGACATGGGCGATCTTGCTGAAGAGTATTCTATTATTCCCTATGGTGTATCCCCCAGAGGAGTTCACCAGCCTGTAGATATGATGGAAGTATTTCATAAGGACTACACGCTCATTCAGAATCTTGATATCGATGGATTGTCCTCGGTGGATCTATCCGATTACGGCTGGAGGTTTCTGAGGGTCGACAGTATTTATCAGGATACGATACCTCCGCTGGCAGATCTCAGAAATGTGATAGAGGCAAAGATACTTGGACGGCTGCAGCTTGTATACAAGGAGGTCCTCTTTGACAGCCTGAGAACTGCGAACAACCTCCAGATAATAGATGGAATCCCCGAACTGATATCAAGTCATTTCTCCACGAACAGCCGGATTTACGAACCCTTTACATCCGAGCAGGAGAATATGGTAGCTTACACGTTCTCAGGAGGTACGAGAACACTCTATTCTCTCGCTGAAAATATCAGGAAACTTCCTCCTATGAGCTCCTCTTCGCCCGATGATCCCGAGTGGATCAAGGAGTACGTCCTGGTTCTTGGTCTTAACGATATAATGGCGATGGAAGCAGTGAAACTCGGAATGGATACATTACCTGATGTTGTTTCATATATGGATCAGCGTTTTGGTAACCATTTGCTTGATTATTATTATTCGGAGATCATTGAACCGAGGTTGATTCCCACCGAAGAAAAAATGCTCGAGATCTACGAAACTGAACGGGATTCGTTTATTATCCCGGAAGGCAGAGTATTCAATACACTCTCCGCTGTTGGGGAAGAGCAGCTGGATCTGCTTGAGCAGCTTCTGGAGTCCGGTGATGATCCTTTTTCAATGTTTGAGGAATTTTCAAACGTACAAGGTATCCTTGCTCCCGGAGAGTCCATAATAACCAGACCATTGACCGCATCGGAGATTCCACCTCCATGGAACGATATGCTTTTCAGCGCTGAAATGCATGAAACCTTTACCTGTTCTGTTCAGATTGGACGGGTACTGGTGTTCGAATTAACTGAAATCAGACCGGAGCACATAGCAACCTTTTCTGAATCACGGGAACAGGTACTGACAATCTTTTGGGCATTGGAGGAGGAAGAGGTAATAACCGGACTTGTAGACAGCCTCAGTTCTATATATCATATTGAAGTAGACTGGGAATTTGTAGACAGGTATATTTACGCTGATTCATCATTGACTGATCAGCTCTAGATCGATGTAAAGTTCTTAACAAAACAGACTTCAATACGATTCTGATATGTTTCTGGAGGTATATCAATGATCTGTAGATGCTGCGGACACGATAACAACGGAAGGGATCGAGGCAAGTGCGACAATTGTGGTTTTGAGCTTTCAACTCAGAACGATTCCCTGAAAACAAAGCGCAGCGCCCTTCAGAGCAAAATTGAAACCCCCGTGCATTTCCAGGAGAGAACCGAATTTAAAATCCCTCCATCAAAAGGGCACAGCGTAACGGTAGGTATCTTAATAGCCATTGCCGGAATGGTCGCGGCATATGTCATCACACATGTATTTGATCGGGCCGAGTACTTCCCGGAGCTTCCTGACAGGGCGCGTTTTGAGGAAGTTATTGAAGAAACCCCCGTCGATCCCATTGCTGCTCTCATTGCCTCGGATATTGTCTACGTTTTGAATGATAGCGCTTCTCGAGCCCTGCCGAGAGCAAACGTTGATATGACACTTATACCCGAAGGTTCCACAGTTTCATTCCTTGGAAACTGGCCAGTCCCTCTGAGACCTGCTGCTACATTTGTTCTTCAGAAAATCAGTCAGCGTGAATTCAACTCACTGACGATAGACAGGCTTTGCGTCTGGGCAGATACCACCGAAACCGAGTTTATCTCAGCGCCACTTATCAGGATCGAGCAGTCAAGTGTGGACACCATGATCTCCCCGGTTCTCGTGAAACTCTATTTTACCCCGGAGATGATGAGAGGAAGTGTGGAGGAATTCAATATACGGTTCGACAAAGCTATTACTACGTCTGAATTTTCCGACAGCCAGCTGAACGATCTGATTCTTACAATATCCCGAAGACTGGAGAGTAAGGATTACGAAGGGCGCAGGGTTCAGGTTGCCGTCCTTTTCGATTATGTCGCATACAATCTTGGTGATGCTGTTGATATAATGAGAAGAATTGCCCCCATGGCTATTGATAGTCTCGGTTATGAAGCATTCTCCCTTAGCGTTTTCACACTTACCGACTGACAGGCGTTTTCAACGGAGCAGTACAAGTTTAACTGACGATCTGTAGTGTCCAGATCTGTAAACAGCAGTAAACAGCCCCGGGGGCAGGCCATCATTCACAGGCCAGCAGAGATTTTCTTCCGGTGAGCCTGATTGAATGTCTTTCCTGAAAACCAGCCTTCCAGCGGAGTCATAAATACTGACCGTTCCGGTTTCAGAAGATGCTGAGATCTGCAGTTGAAAAACAGATGATGGGTTTGCCGAAATCAGGAGAAACCGGAGGGGTTCCGCAGTACCCGTATTCTCCTCTATACCGGTGGGAGGTGAGAAGCGCACGGCATCGGTGATGATCATGTCTCCGGATACGCCGGTGTTATCTCCGATAATAACCGACAAACCGTCTGAAGCATCCCAGCTGCCTCCAAGAGTTACCCACTCGTCAGCAAAAAGAGACTGATCCACTGTTACCGTATCCTCTGTACCATTGTGCAGAATACGGTAATCAACAACGGCGCTGCCTCCTGCCGGGAGCCATGTGTCAAGCATCCATGATCGATTGCTGTCGGGCAGCTCAAATGTCCATTCAGCCCAGTTTACGTCTGGCCCCGAAGAGATGGAGTACGTATAGAAGTATCCGTAGAACAACCCTCCTTCGCTCACATTTCTCCAGTACTGCTGCGGACCGTGAACGGCGAATCTGCTTTCAAGGTTGTCCGTGATACTGTCGACCCATATTTCTCCACAAAAGGCATCTTCAAGACAGTTCCATAGTTCATCTCTTGAACCGTCATACCCCAGTGCCCAGATACCCACACCCTGGAAATCCGCTTCTCTTACAATGTCATATTTCAGTTTAAGGCTTACTTCATCATCGTACCAGCCCTGGTTCCATCCATTGCTGTAGTATGCATACCATGGAGTCAGGGATTCATCGTCCCACAGTCTGCCGTACGTTGCTGCCCGCTCAGCAAGGGTTGTATAAAGCAGGGTGAGGTAGCCGCCGGTTACGGATGAATGGGAAGAACTTCCTGCAGTCTCCCATTCATGGCCGTAGTAAGGTAGTCCTACAACTATCTTGTCATGCTGCGATGGAGCATATTTTGCGTAGTCTCCGAGGCACCAGATCATATTTGCCGAGGATTCCGGGGTTGAACCCCATCCGGTGAGGGGGCAGCAGGGGCCGGCGACCGTGGACCAGGAACCGCTCCAGGGGTAACACATTATGAAAAGCGCGTCACAAGTCTCTGCAAGCTCGGCATAGTTAAACGCACCGCTCCAGTCCACAGCAGGTGTACATATGGAGAGATGGCTTCCTGGAACAGCCGTATCAAGTTCAGATCTGAGTTCCAGCATAAAATCTGTCAGATTATCCCTGTCCGCGGAACCGACATTCTCGAAATCGATCGAGACACCATTCACCGGATTGGAATCGACGAGGTCAACGATAGTGGAGATGGCAGTGTCCCTGCCGGTCGTCAGGATTGAGTGTATTCCAGCCGAGGAGAAATTAACAACGGTTACGATCGCGATTCCCCCGGTCGCATTTATACTGTCTATAGCTTCTGAGAACAGGGAGGGAAAACCGTTCCAGGCGCTAATCGTTCCGGAACTGTTCATATCCACGCAGAAGCAGGCCAGAATACTTATAAGATCGTACCTCAGCCATGTATCGCTTCCCCAGTAAGGAAGGAATCCGTAAACCGTTCTGTTGAGTGATCTGCCCTCGTTCGAGCCTTCGATGGAAAGGGTTTCTTTCCCCTGGTGAAATTCATGCTCCATCATATGGGTTGAGGGAAACTGGCTGGTCCCGCTCGATTCGGTGGGCCCCGGGCCGGACAGTAGAATTGATAACACAGCCATCTGCCACATAATTACTCCCTGTTAGCTTTCTGAACCTTCAACCCGAAAGATGGTTCGATTCAAGTGATACTGAAACAGGTTGAATTGTTGTATTATTACTTATACAAATATTCACCCAAGCAGTCGCGGTCAATAATCCGGCTTGGCTGCCACGGAACGGGGTTGAGGATTCAACTGGGGATTCCCGGAAAGGTTACCGAATGACCGACAGGCAGAAGCTTGAAGTATTTTCCGAAATACTTCAATATAGGACAGTATCACGTCAGCCCGGAGAAGTCCCGGACATGAAGCCTTTTATGGAGATTGCTGAATATCTGAAAAAGGCTTTCCCGCAGGTGCACAGACATTTCAGAAGAGAAGTAGTTGGGGGAGGAAGCCTTCTATTCACGCTCCAGGGTGCAGACCTATCGCTTAAACCCATCATGCTTACAGCCCACCTGGATGTGGTTCCCGCTGATGATGGTGAGAATTGGCTTGAACCTCCTTTTTCAGGCAAGTTACGGGATGGAAGGGTTTGGGGAAGGGGAGCCATCGATTATAAGGCTGGTGTCTCCGGAATGCTTCAGGCCTGCGAGGATATACTTGAAACAGGGTTTACACCGGACAGGACGGTAATTCTTGCCTTCGGGCATGACGAGGAAGTGGGCGGGGAGACCGGTGCTGCTGAAATAGTCAGAATTCTTACGGATAGGGGTGTATCCCTGAGTTCTGTACTGGATGAAGGCGGATACATCTACAGTTACCCCTGGATGGAGAGGGATGTAGCTGTTATAGGCCTGGCGGAGAAGGGATACCTCACACTGAGGCTGACAGCGCACGGAGTTCAGGGGCACGCTTCAGTTCCGGAAATCAATACTGCAGCTGGCAGACTATGCAGTTGTCTGGCTGAACTGGAAAAGAATCAGTTCAAAGCGAAACTCTGCAGCCCCGTGGAGATGATGCTTCGGGCAACATCAGATATGCTGAGGGGTTTCCCTGCCGGCAGTGATCGCTCACCGACTCCCGCAGAGATGATGCATATCATTGAGAAATGGCCTTCGGGAAATGCTCTTGTAAGAACTACAACAGCAATAACCATGATCCGGGGCAGCAGCAAGGAGAACATAATCCCTGCCGAACCATATGCGCTTGTGAATTTCAGGGCTGTTCCAGGTGATAGTTCCATGGACATTCTGAAGCACGTCCGGAGTGTAGCGGAACCACTTGGAGTAGATGTGCGGTACGAAGATTCGAACCTGGTTCACGAACCCTCAGGTATAGCTTCGATGGATACGGATGAGTACCGAGCCATACAGGCGGCGGTGCGGGATATCTGGCCGGATATCCCGGTTGTACCGGGCGTTTTTCCAGCAGCCACCGATTCAAGACATTACTGCATAATAGCTGATAACGTTTACCGGTTTGAACCAGTTCACCTCGGGCAAGACGGTCTCGGAGCACTTCATTCCGAAGGAGAATCCGTTTCAGTGGAGGATTATCTCAATGCCGTCAACTTCTACACCTTTTTCGTAAGGAGCGTTAGCTCCGCATGAATGCATCAGGGGAGAAGGAGGTTCTCAGAAGAACTACAGTGGTTACACTGGCAGGATTTGTTCTTAACGTATTGCTGTCCAGCTTCAAGCTTGCTGGCGGGATTCTGAGTAATAGTAATGCCCTGTTTGCGGATGGTGTGCACAGCCTGTCAGACTGCATCACAGATGTAGCAATACTGATAGGGGCGAAGTTCTGGACAAAACCATCCGATGCGAATCACCCGCACGGCCATTCCAGAATAGAGATCCTTATCTCAGGGTTTATTGGTTTCTTTATACTAGTGACGAGTATTTACATAGCCTGGAAATCTTTCGGCGCAATAGTGAATCCCGCTGAAACTCCACCGGGATGGCCCGCTTTTGCGGTGGCAGTGACTGCCATTTTTGCCAAAAGGATTCTCTCCAGATGGACGTTGAAAACAAGCAGAGAGCTCAAATCTCCCGCTCTTGCTGCCAACGCGATGCATCAGCGATCCGATGCCCTCAGCTCGATCCCGGTAGCAGTAGTGGTGCTCGCCGCAAGGATTGAACAATCGCTGATAGTGCTTGACGGCATTGGCGGTGTGATTGTGTCCATATTCATTTTAAAAATGGGAATCGATATACTCCGGCCTGTTCTGTGGCAGCTCTCGGACACGGCTGCCCCTCCTGAGATAATAGAAGAACTGAGAAGGATTGCCTTATCGGTGGAGGGTGTTGCGGATGTTCACGATCTCAGGACGAGATATCAGGGAGATGGTATCCAGGCCGATATGCATATTGTGGTTGATGGCCACATGCCGCTTCAGGAGGCATTCTCCATACTGAAGAAGGTTGAGAAGGACCTCTATATGATCGGCCCCGGTGTTGTTGATGTCATGGTGAGACTTGAACCGGATTAATTACTGTTGATAGAAACTCGCTTATTTCAGCCCTTGCGTCATGCTTTGGGAACCATATAATTATTGAAGGAGTTTGCGTTCCCGGAAGGGAGGCGATAATGAGTTTCAGAGTTATAAGCAGTGCTTTCAAAGACAACGGTTTCATTCCCCCCTGGTATTCCAGATCCCAGGATGATTCATCTCCTCCGATTGGCTGGACGAAACCTCCCCGGAGAACCGTCAGTCTGGTCCTTCTGGTTACCTGCATAGATTCTGATACAGGTAAGGTATACTGTCATTGGGTAATGTATAACATACCGCCCAAGGCTAATACAATCTTCGGTAACCAGCCACGTGAAAGCGTTTCGCATGACGGTACTCTGCAGGGGATTAACAGTTTCGGTGGAATAGGCTGGGACGGCCCTGCCGACGATATATCGGATCAGGAGCTGCACTTCAATCTATACGCCCTGAGTTCTAAGCTGGAACTGCCGGGCGGATCTTCGTATCATGATGTTGAGGATGCCATGCAGGGTTATATACTGGAAGAAGCACAGCTTATTGGAAGGTATTCACCACACTGAAACCTGAAGAACTGAGAAGCCGATTCGCAACTTACTGGAATATCTCCAGGGACACCGTTTTCCTTAATCACGGCTCCTTCGGGGCCTGTCCCGTTGAAATCAGTTGTTACCGTAAATCCCTACTTGATGATTTCGATATGCAGCACGTTGGTTTCCTGCTCAGAAAGTACATGCCTGCGCTTCCACATATTCTGGAGAAACTTGAAACATTCACCGGTGCATCCCCCGGTTCCGTTGTACTTGTTCCCAACGCAACCACAGGTGTGAATACCGTACTTTCAAACCTGAAGCTGAATCCTGGAGATGAACTCCTGACAACGGGTCAGGAACATTTCGCATCCAGAAATGCACTTCAGTACTATGCGGAGCGAAAAGGGGCAAATATCGTAGAGGTTCCAATTAAGGTTCCGGTATCTTCTCCAGGTCAGGTTGTTGATTCGATCATGTCTCGAATAACCGGCAGAACTGTTCTTGTAATGATAGATCATGTCTCAAGCCCTACAGGTATGATATTTCCGGTCGCTGAACTCATTCATAAACTGGACGAATTCGGAATTGACGTACTTGTGGACGGAGCACACGCCCCCGGGATGCTTCCGTTGAATCTTGCAGATCTGGGCGCCGCTTATTACACCGGCAACTGCCACAAGTGGATGTGCACTCCCCCAACCGCAGCGATACTCTACGTCAGGCCGGACAGGCAGGCTGGTTTCCGCCCTGCGGTAATGAGCCATTTCGCCTCCGATTTTATTACTGAGCTATCCGAATTTCAGGTTGAGTTTTCCTGGAACGGGACGATAGACCCTACTCCGCGAATGGCCATTCCCTTCGCTATCGATTACCTGGAAAAGTTGCATCCTGGAGGCTGGAGCGGCATAATGAAAGACAACCATGATAAGGCTGTCAGGGCCAGTGAATTGATCTCAAGCAAGATCGGGCTGCAGCCTGCGTGTCCGACCAGTATGATGGGCTCGATGGGCGCGATGATCCTTTCGTACAAAGCTCCCACAGACTTGCCTCACCCCGCAGGTATAGATCCCCTGGGGACCTGGCTGCTGAAAGAAAAACACATCGAGATCCCCGTGACCCACACTGCCATTCCTCCCGGAAGGCTTCTGAGGTTCTCAGCCCAGCTTTACAACGGAGATGCCGAGTACGAATACCTCGCCGAAGCAATCGGGGACGTACCACATTTCTTCAACTGATTTGGCGTCCCTTTTCTTTTCGAATTCTGGCAGCTACTCTATCACCACGAAGCGCTGTGTCGCCATGAAGTCATCTGAGATCATTCTGCAGAAGTAGATCCCCGGAGATATATCCCCAAGCGGAACATCATGAAATCCAGTGGAATACTCATCTCCAGGGATCTCACTTACGAGCCGACCTGAAAGGTCGAAGATGGAGATATCGACCGAAGCAGGCTCGAGCAGCCCGAATCTCACGGCAGGAGCTGAAGCAGGATTCGGTGAAAATGGAAGCAGCCCGGTTCCTTGAGGACTCGGTTCGGCAGTCTCTTCGATACCGAGAGGATCCCAGGAAAGGGTAATTTCATGCAGAGAAGGAGTAGTATCTGGATTTACCGTCTCAAGAAGGACTTTGTACTGGAAATAGCTGTCGTAGTCATTGAGTATACCAACAAGGCTGCAAGGAGCTGAAAGTGTGTCAGACCATACTCCCATGTCACCATAGTCATCTGATGCCCTCACAACGAACGATATCGAAGTTCCGGAAGGAGTGGATACGTTCCAGTCGATGGTTCCCCAGCCGGGGTCATTACCCAGATACAGGATACTGGACACCAGTTCTCCGCAGGTTGAATTTTCAGAAATATCCCACCAGGCGATTTCCCAGGCGAATAGACCTGCGCCGAGAACATCCATATTGCCGTCACCGTTTACATCCTCCGAGTATACGGTCCTGGCACTATTGAAATCTCCATCAACGGTATGCTCGATCCAGGATGTACCCGAACCGTCTATATTCTCCCACCAGGTGATGTCGTCCGCATCGGATGCGGAACCGAGGACATCCATGTCGCCATCGCCGTCCATGTCCTCTGAGTGGACGGATCCTGCACCCGCGAAGTCCTCATTAATGTTATGCTCGTCCCAGGAAGTGCCCAGACCATTCACGTTTTCCCACCAGGTGATATCATTCCCTTCATAAGCAGTACCGAGAATGTCCATATCGCCGTCGCCATCTATGTCCTCCGAGTAGACGCAGGATGCGGCTTCGAAGCCCCCAACAACGTTATGCTCAACCCAGGACATACCTGAGCCGTCGATATTTTCCCACCAGGTGATGTCGTTGCTGTAATAAGCAGCACCGATGATGTCCATATGACCGTCATCGTCTATATCCTCCGAGTATACGGATATGGCACCCATGTAGCCTGCTTTAACGGTATGCTCTGCCCAGGATGTACCCAGGCTGTCGATATTCTCCCACCAGGTTATTAAATTGTCTTTCACTGCGGCACCCAGCACGTCCATATCTCCGTCGCCGTCTATATCCTCCGAGTAAACTGATCTTGCACCCCAGAAGCCCCCATCAACGGTATGCTCGACCCAGGATGTACCTGAGCCATCAACGTTTTCCCACCAGATAATGTCATCGGCTCCCCATGCAGCGCCGAGAATATCCAAATAACCGTCGCCGTTTATATCCTCCGAGTATACGGATGTGGCAAACAGGAAATCCCCGTCAACGAGATGCTCGGTCCAGTAGATTCCCGGGCTTGTATCCGAGTTCTCCCACCAGGTAATGTCATCGTCTCCCCATGCAGCGCCGAGAATGTCCATATCGCCGTCACCGTCTATGTCCTCCGAATACACGGACCAGGCACCTTCGAAATCCGTGTCAACGGTGTGTTTCAGAATGCTCTTGGAAAGCAGCAGTGAGCCTGGATCGTCAGACCAGTCAATGCATAAAGACTGGTAGAACTCGTTACCCCAATCCGGGCCTGGGCCTAGAATTCCATCTCCGCCGGACCAATCGGTCTGGACCTCGGAATCAGCATGAACAATTGTATTCAAAAACAGAAACACAATAAATAACTTCACCGGATACATAAGACCCTCCTTGTTTCCATAAGAATCGTAATTAGTTAGAAAAGTGTAAACAGTAAAGTGGTTCGACCCTCTCCAGAACTGCATGATGTAGCAATAGGAATCTTGATTTCAAACCGTTCCGGGAATTTTCCCGAAACAGCATATTTTCCCAAGTATAACCTCCGATTTCTACCTGAAACGATACTTCCCGAAACGATACTTTCCGGCTCTACACCATTAACAGGGGCACCTATCGTTATGCAATCAGCCTCTGCATCATCCTCATCAGTTGCTGTATGTCCTTCACCTTGTAATCAGATTCATGATTGAATAGACAGCTACCTGAAGACTATGCACTTTTCTGTTGCAACCGATTCCCCGGTCTGCAATCTGTAAATGTACATTCCCGGGCTCAGATCCTGACCGGAGAGTGTGGTTTGATGCACACCTGCATCGAACCATCCGTTAACCAATGTGTTAACCAGCCTGCCGTAAACATCGAACAGATCCAGCCTGACATTGCCGCTGAAAGTCGTTTCGAAACTGATCACAGCTGAGGAACTGAAGGGATTCGGCTCTACTGTATGTAACAGAATATCAGCTGGCTGGAATGTTTCAGTCTCGATACCGGTTGGAGGTACATATCTGAGTACAGTGCCATGATAACCGCAGGCCCAGAGAATACTGTCATTCTGTGCAGCAATGTCGATAACACTGTTCTTATAAAAGGTTCCGCTCCATTCCAGTGTCCAGCTGGTTCCGCCATCATCGGTTCTGTATATGTAGCCTTTCCCACCCTGATTGAGCGGGTCATTAACAGTTAGCCAGCCGGTATCTGAGTTGATCATGAGGATTTTCTGCACATACTCGTGGGGAATAGTACCCGTCGATTCCCAGGAAACTCCACCATCAGTTGTTCTCTGCGTCCGACCGGAACAGCCCGCAGCCCAGCCTTCCTGATCGTTGATGAAACACATGCTGAGAATATGACTCGAGGTAGCAGGTGTCTGAGGTGTCCAGGTTGCGCCTCCATCGCTGGTGTGATGGATAAATCCGTAACCCCCTCCAAACCCACCCGCAGCCCAGCCTTCGCTGGTATCAATGAAATGGACCGCAGCCGCATAATAGGGTGTTCCCAGAGTCTGGGAACTCCAGTTTACACCACCATTGCTGGTGAACCTCAGGGCACCCTCGCTCCCGAATGCCCACCCCGAATCGGCAGATGCGAAGAAGATGCCGCCTATCCACGGTCCTGAACCAATGAAATGCTGCGACCAGTTTGTCCCTCCATCAGTAGTTCTCCATACTCTGGAGCTGCTGCCCTCCCAGAGCATCCATCCGGTGTCAGGGTCGGTGAAGAAGCAACGTGCTCCGCCTGGAGAATTAAGATCATGTTCCCATGTTGTTCCACCGTCACTGGAGATGATCGAGTAACCATCAGTCCCAACATAGGATCCCGAGGTTATCCGACCGATTGCATTATCGACCCAGCTGATCGATCGAAAGTAAGGTGATCTGTTCTGCCACTCCCAGGTATCACCATTATCCGCACTGTGCATTATCTGACTGTAGTCCGAGCCGGTCCAGATATCATTATTGACGTACTGAAGGGCGTAGGTGTAAACACTCAGAGGAAGCACGGTCGAAGACCAGTTCTGGCCACCGTCACTGGTGACCATTACTTTAACCTGGGCCGGGGATAGAATCCTCACCGCAACTACTGCCACATTGTTCTCATCCCTGGCATCCACCCTGTGGTAGTCAAGATCACTGCTGGTCTGTACAATCCAGTTATCGCCGCCGTCATCTGTGTAAAGTATCGGACCACCGGCGGTAAGGCACGATGTGGCAGCCCACCCTATTTCAGGTGTTACGAAGTCAATACCGCAGATACCTACATTGGCTGCAGCAGAAGGGACAGTCTGGCTGGCCCAGGTTGCTCCCCCATCGGTTGTATGATGAATATGAGGTTCGATAGTACTTGTTCTGCCACCGACCCAGCCGTTCATGGAATCGGTGAACCAGATGTCCTCGCATGAATAAGCATTGGATCCGAAGCTCTGGCTTTCCCATGTTACTCCTCCGTTGGTTGTATGCAGAATCAGGTAGGAAGAGCCGCCCGATTGCCATCCTCCGCAGATCCATCCCTCAAGACGGTTGATGAAATGAACACTTGCGAGCAACCTCGATGTCCCGCTCGATTGATTGCTCCAGCTGTCGCCTCCATCCGTGGTTGCAAGTATCGTCCCGTTAGTACCGACCACCCATCCGGAATCGGGAGATGTGAAAAAGACTGCTCTGAGAGATCCGGAAACTGTCAGGGTCTCCCAGGAGCTTCCCCCGTCTGCTGTTCTATAAATTATTGAGAGATTTTCATCCAGCGCGCCGACTGTCCAGCCGTGCTGACCATCAGGCAGAAAGCACATATCCATCGGAGTAATGCTGGGACTCTGCTGAATTACTTCCCAGGCCCCCTGAGCAAAACACGGAACGGTGATCAAAGCTACCAGTAGTATAGTTTTCAAGAGAGTCCCTCCTTAATGAATGTAAATCAAAGCTAATCAGTTATATTATATATGATACTGACCATTATTCAGTATTATCTTATTGTTGCTGATAACTTCGGGTTTCTCAACAATGATATCCCAGGTTGTGTATCCCGAGATATCTCCTCCAAGAGCCAGATTGCTTCCAAAAGCAAGGTGGAAACTCCCGAATACCTTAGCATCGAGTTTGGGGATATATGACATTGATCTGGTAGCAGGATTCAGTCCGAAACCTACCTGACTTATCGTCCTTCCGTTAGTGTCAGATGTTCTGAAGTACTCTTCCAAACGATTGTCACCGCTTTCAATCCGGCAGTTTGTAACGATACCATTTTCCACTTGCAGGTGAATTCCCTTTGCTTCTGCGTAATCCAGTTCGCAGTGGTCCATGTATATGTTTCCTGAAAGACCGGATAAATATGGAACGAACGAGATTTCCCCGGATGGAATTAAAAATAGATTGTTGACATTTGATGATGAGAAAGGTCCTGCGTCGATGAAATACTTACTCCTGTCTACTCGCATTTGAAGCACATTATCCTGACCTGTGTGAATACTGAAATTCTCGAAGTCACGAATTTTTTCCGCAAGGTCCCGCACAATACTGAATTCATCACTGTTTACAGAAGCGGCTTTCCAGAATGTTGTCAATTTTTCAAGTATATTAGGATCTGTGTGGAATTTTTCCTCGAATCTCGGTATGGATATAACAATAGCCCTCGTGTTCGGTTTTTCGTTAATACCACTGAGAGCCCGTCTTCGTTCTTTTGTAATAAAATCAAGCCTCTCCTTCGGAATTCCCTCTTCATCGGGAATAACCAACCGTTGAAGGTTTATCCAGGCATCAGACCAGGCTACTGTCTCAGCTATATTATTGTAGAAGATTCTTATCTCTTTCTCAGGCAGGTTCATCAGCATTTCGCTCTCAATGAGATTATCTTTGAATAAGGTTCTGTAATTAGCTCCTATTCGAAGCAGATGCGTGACAATTTTTTTATAGATACCTAAGTTCTGTTCTTCGAATGCAATAACGACCTTTTCCTCCGGCTGAATCGCCAGGTAATCATTAAGAATAACTCTGGCAAACTCGTCAAGGTCCATGTCTAAATCACGCTTGAGGAAATACTCGAGATATGAATTACTGAGGCTGCTATTCATTCCGCTGTCCGATTCATCCATATCATCAAGCCCGGCTGATATAAGAAATTCCTGAGCAACCGCACAGTAGAATTTCTCACGATTTCCCCGTACCGGTTTACGTGCTATCTGTCTTGCTAGACCAAATTTCTCAAGTTGCTTCAAATAGTAAATCACTCTGGGCGTTTTCATGCCCAGCTTCTCCCCAAGTTCAATCCCGGACAACGGCCCTTTCTGCAATTCTTTCAGAGTCCAGAATATATTCTTGTTGCTGAGGACTTGAAGCTTTGAAATATCCGATACTATTTCCAGTCCCTTCAATTCCCTGTCCTTTCTTATTCAAAGATTTATGAACAAGGATAATGCTTGTATATTTTCCTGTCAAGTAAGTACATTGGTTAAGCAGCATAATCGACTGGATACCCTTTTCGATCACTATTCTCGTCAGATTTTTCGCTTTATCGGTGGTTTTAGGAGGCTCCGCATCTCCAATATTCATCCGATGTTTCATAGAATGGAGCGGATAAACCAAAGGTAATTCGTGATAAGATGGTTATAATGAATAATGGCGATATTTCGCGAAACAATCCCACGTCAACAAGAAAATCGTCTGGTGTCCAAAAACCTGCCGCAGGATGATTCCGAGGCTTATGAGTATAATCGAGCAGCTTAAAGGGAGTGGCTTTGAGAACCTGGTTACTCTTGGCAAAACTCTCGAAGACTGGATAGAAGAGATCGTGTGCATGTGGCGATATACGAAGAACAATGGCGTTACAGAGGGCTTCCACAACAAGATGAAGATGATAGTCAGAAGAGCATATGGCTTCAGAAACTTCGAAAACTATAGACTGAGAGTCAGAGCCTTATGTGCTTAGATCGGATAGGTGCCCCTGTTAATGGTGTAGAGCCCCGCTTTATGTGATATCTGGTACGCCCGACAGGATTCCCTTCGACTCACTCCGTTCGCTCAGGGTAAACTCACCAGTCAGATCTTTGATCTGAGGTCCGAATCTGAATAGCATAAACGAAAAAAGGGACGGAGGTAATTAAAATATCTAATTACCTCCGTCCCTTTTGGTACGCCCGACAGGATTCGAACCTGTGGCCTGCGGATTAGAAGTCCGCTGCTCTATCCAGCTGAGCTACGGGCGCACCTTTTTTATGTATGCGGTGCCGCGAGGCTAAAAGGCCCCGCGGCTTTGTTTTCTGGTACGCCCCCCGGGAATCGAACCCGGAACCTACGGATTAAGAGTCCGTTGCTCTGCCAATTGAGCTAGAGGCGCAT
>JAUWSQ010000019.1 GCA_030609965.1 Candidatus Fermentibacterota bacterium | reverse complement strand
CGCCCGAAGACACATCTGTTGGATCCCCCATTCCAGTGCCATGTGTAAAGAGCGTCGATACCGGCAGCGGACGACCATTCGACCTCGATTATCAGGTTGTCCTCTCCGTTGTACCAGAAAGGAGTGTCAAATGTAATGTTAAACCATTCGTTGGGTCCCACAGAAGGTGTGGTGTAGGAAGATGCACTCAGTACAAGAATCCTTGTGCCATTGATATAGTTATCATCGAAGTTCAGCCCCAGTTCATTACTGCTTCCTAGCCCCATGTAGATCTTCAGATCGTTGTAGGACCCCTGGGGGTCTCCTGAAACATACCTTTTCCATTCGAAACTCTCTATCTCTATTGCGTCTCCTATATCACTCGCGAGTACTACCACCTGGTAGCGGGCATCAGGTTCTCAAGAGCCACACCATGGTAGATTCGATGGTAACGTTGCAGAACCGATCTCAATGGTACTTGCAAAACCGATACCCATAAAAATGATAAGAATTGCACCTGTCAGTCTCAATTTTGTCTCCTGTCATTAATTCAAAATATATTGTTCATACTCTCAACATACTATAGTAGTATAGCGAATTATAGTTCCGTGTAAACGTTTCCAGAAACGTAGGCTCACCGGTATCAGCCTTGACATTTATTCTCAAACGTAGATATTCCAAACCCTACTCTGAGCGGTCCGGTAGTTCAATCGGCTAGAGCACCGGCCTGTCACGCCGGAAGTTGCGAGTTCGAGTCTCGTCCGGACCGCCAGAGAGAATCCCGCAGGGCAAAATGCCTTGCGGTTTTTGCGTTTTTGGGGTCGGACGTCACTTGCGACACTTACAGATTGCTTCTTATCTCAACAGGCACAGGCTCGCAGTCTCTGAAATATCACCGGACTGTATCCTGCAAATGTAAACCCCGGAAGAGACAGATTCCCCGTTCTGATTCATACCATCCCAGACAAAAGAGTGCTGCCCTGAAGCAAGTTCAGACTCCGCAAGGGAACAGACCATCCTACCTGATAAGTCAAACACCTGCACTGAAGTGTATCCAGGTTCGGAAAGCTCAAATATGATGGATGCAGAGGATACGAACGGATTAGGGGCAGTACGTAAACCCAGAGAGCCATTGATCGATTGCGGATCTATCCCCAGTGGATCTGTAGTCATGGCATAGATAAAAGCGTAATTGGAACTGAACACGAAATCATAAAAACCATCTCCGTCGAGATCACCTATAGCTGGCGATGAAGCGGCAAATCCGGGGAAACCGCGGACCCATTCCATTACACCAGTCTCTGCATCGAAGATCTGTACCGCGCCATTTGGATATCCTGATGTCTGGATGATCTCGAGAATCCCATCCCCATCGACATCTGCAATAGCGGGTGTACCAAGTGGATAGTATATTACAGAAGCTTTCCAAATAAGTTCACCAGTACATGTATAGGCGTGAAGCTCCTCTTCAAAATATATACCCACTATGATTTCCAGGGAATCGTTCCCGTTAATATCCACCAAACAAGGCGATGAGTAGACACATCCAGGCAGATCAACAGACCATATGATTGAGCCGTCATCTGGATTCATGACAATTAGATCATTATCTCCACTGCAGCTCACTATTTCAGGATACCCATCCATATCCAGATCTGCGAAAGCGGCTGCAGGAGTTTTAATCCATGGAGCAGGAATTGGTGTACTCCAGATCAGACTGCCGTTTGTTCCGTCGAGCAAGCAGAAGGTGGGGTCAGGTTGCCAAGTGCAGGCCATGACCTCTGCTGATCCACCAAGATTGATGTCCTCAGCAACAGCAGAACCGTAGTCATTGGCGATATAGCCCTCCGCGGTCCACAGCACTGCTCCCGTTTCTCCATCAAAAGCGCTTGTTCTTTCCGTGCCAGTAAATATGACCTCAGGGGTACCGTCTCCATCGAGATCAGCTGTACAGGGGGATATTCCAATGAAACCATCTATCGGTTGAGACCAGATAATAATTCCCGACTCTCCTTGCAGGACTATGAGAGTATCTGCGGTTGCGAAGACAACTTCCGGTTTCCCATCGCCGTCTAGATCGTTGATGACAGGTGAACTGCTATTGCTCGTTTCTGTTAATGGATAGCTCCAGAGGATGCTTCCAACCTCCCCGTTTAGTGCATACAAGGCTTCTGCATTTACTGCAAAGACTACTTCAAGCAGGCCATCACCATCCAGATCTGCGAGTGCTGGAGAAGAGTTTGTGTAGTTTGTAATAGGAAATACCCAAAGGTCAGTGTATGTACCGCTTCTTCCCTCAGCACCAGGAACGACTCCGGTGTTCAGGGAGTTGCCATGGAATCTTGGCCATTGAGCAAGCGCAAGAGAGCTCAGGAGTATCAATGGTAAAAGTATAATTCCGCAAGCTTTTGTTAGTGATGTCAGGTTATTTAATTTCATCGCACCCCTCCTTTTATTGTAATAGTAACAATATTGAAGCATAATATGCACGTCAATATAATAAAGGTCTATTGAGCATTCATATTCGCTCCCTCGGGATTTCTTCTGGGCATTGATACATCAAAGCAGTTCGAATATTGTCTAGTGTGGCCCGCCAGAGAGTTACCCGCAGGGCAAAAAGTGCCTTGCGGTTTTTGCGTTTATGGGGTCGGACGTCACTTGCGACACTTAAGCTCTTGCTCCGGCTCGACACCATTCGGGCAAAGCTGGACGAGACCTCTATCTATGTTAATAATCCCTCTATTAGACAGAATGGCAGTCAAGTACTCATAGATGGCTGCCGATACAACCCAAGGAGGAACATATGAGAATCTTAGTGACTTTGGTTCTTGTAACACTCTGTGTCGGAATTACCTTTGCCAGTAATATCGACTATCTGACAAACAGGAGTGTTAACTACATCAGAAACTTCGCCCGCAACCCTGCTACTGACGGCGCGGACCTGGTAAGTTACAACCCGGCTGGCCTTGTGTTCCTGGATGAGGGTTTTCATATCAGTTTCGGCAATCAATTCCTGCTGAAGGATTATACCATTGATGCTGTTCCCTTCTGGGACACTTCCTCAGTGGCAACATACGAATCAACAGAACCCACCCTGTTCCTTCCTGACCTGTACGCAGTGTACCGAACAGGCGACTGGGCTCTGTTTGGGGCTTTCACAGTTCCCGCCGGCGGAGGGTCCCTGGATTACACGGATGGCCTTTATGTGATGCCTCTGCTTGAAACTGGATTCCAGCAGGCGATACACATGAGCCCCTACTATTTCGCGCTTATGAGTGAGGGTAATATTAAGGCAACTTCACAGTATCTTGCAGGCACAGTAGGAGCTTCCTTTGCGGCAAGTGACATGTTCTCCTTTGCTCTTGCCGGCCGTTACACTTCAGCTAAGAAAGTGTACGAAGGCCAGGCAGATTTCACGATTTTCTTTCCGGATTCCACGGGAGTCCCCGCGCCTGTCGGAACATCAAGCCGGGTTCTGGATGTTGAAAAGACAGCTACCGGTTTCAACGGGATAATCAGCGTTGATGTAGTACCCGTTGAGAACCTGAACATCGCCCTGAGGTACGAAACCAGCACACCTCTCGATTTTGAGACAAGTGTAACCGAGAACGGGTGGGCAGCTGCATTTCTTCCAGATTCCAGCTTTGCTGTCGAAGGATTCAAACAGCGAAGAGATCTTCCCGCCATACTGGCAGGAGGAGTTTCCTACCAGTTTGCACCTGCGATCAAGATGAGTACCACCTTCAACTACTACTTCGTGGAAGATGCAGCTGAAGATTCTCTCAACGGCATCGATGACGATTACAAGAACGGTCTTGATATCGGAATCGGAATAGACTATCAGATTTCCCCGACAATACTTGCGGGGATTTCATTCCTCCGCAGTGACCTCGGAGGAAGTGACAGTACCTACACCGACCTTGAGTACAATCTCAATTACAACGCCATCGGCGGCGGAATACGCTATTCCGTCACTGATAATTTTGCCCTCACTCTGGCTGGAGGGCATAATTTCTACGAAGAGGGTCAGGGTTCCGGATCGTTCGAGGACTGCACATACAACAAGAGTGTTACATACTTCGGCCTTGGAGCCGAGGTAAGCTTCAGATAATTCCAGCTGGGGTCAGGCGTCGAATTTTAGCGTTTGATATGTTGCGACAGAAACAAATGCTGGAATTCAAGGCCTGACCCCTAATCAGGGGCCGGGTCTAACATCTAAACATTCGTTACTAATTTATTAAACAAAAATGTTTAGATGTTAGACCCGGCCCCAATCTGTTACAATCTGTTACAGACTGACAATACTCCATTCGCAATTCCTCCTGATGATATCCTCGAAAGAAAGGAGGCACTAAATGAAAAAGCATTTAGAAATCACTAACGGAAGGAGGAGCATAATGAACAAGCTTCTTGGAACAGCGGCAGCGGTGCTGGTGCTGATTCTGGCAGCAGGGTGTGTTCAGGACCCCTCGGCAGAACTTACCGACTCGGATAATATCCAGAATCTTCTCTCGAATAACGGATACGTACGAATGACCCCTCTTGAGGGGCAGGGGGAAAGCGGCGATGGTGGTAAGGATAACGCACTGCCTGAACACTGGTGGAGAGAGCTGAACGCGGAAGGTTCAATTGAATTCATACTGGAAAACGATCCTGAAATGGGGATATGTACAGTAACGGTTATCAGGAATCTGTCTGCGAATTTCAATATAGACGTATCGCATGATGGGGTACTGAATCCCTCGATCAAACCCATCAATGATATCCGTACCAGAAGGCTGATTGTGGAAAGAACCGGAGACAGCTCGGGTCCGCATGGAGGCTGGGTTCTGACGCATATAACCCCTGCCGAATTTTCGCTGAATTCCGGAATAGCACAGGAAGTATTCATCCAGTCAATGAAGGTTTATCAGGGTGATGAGCTTACCTGGGAATGTGATTCCCCGGACACGTTCTACAGTATAGAGGACGGACTTCCCGTACTTGAACCCGGAATCCTTGTCAGGCTTGAGGTCGAGGTTCTCCATACGAATCCCCAGTACGAACCCGCATACTACGTCTTTGCCCACGGCCCATGCCCGATATGGCCCCGTCACTGGATGAACGATGACGGCCTCTGGGGAGATAGAGTTGCAGACGACGGAGTCTACAGCTACGAATGGTACATTGAAGGATCATCGGAACATTGGTTCATTGCAGCTGATATAATTGACGCAGATACGATGCTTGATGAAGAAGAAGACGATTACGACTCCGGCGCATGGGGAATCCTTGCGCTCAGATCGTAACTGAAAGGAAAAGTAAAATGTCAGGAAAAACAAAAATCATAGGAATTGCAGTTCTTGCAATGATATTACTGGCCGGAACGGCCATCGCCCAGGGTTCTGGTGGATGGAGCTCTGGGGCCAGCGGTTCACATGGCGGGGGATACGAAATGGGTCCCGGACCCGGAGGACCCGGAGGTCACGGACAGCAGGGTGGATTCGGGATGGAAAGACTTGAACAGTTCAGAATGATGTTCAGGCATATTGATCTTACAGAAGAGCAGATTGAAGAGATACGATCAATCACTGAAAATGCCAGGGAAGATGCAATGCGTATCATGGGAGAGGCAGGAAGGCCGGAAAGTCAAACTCACTTCATGGATGTCTTTACATCCCCTACACTTACCGTCAGCGACCTTGAAGATACAATGGGTCAGATGGATGAAGTCAGGGAAGAGATGCAGGACGTAATATTCGAGGCCATGGTTGACATACATGATGCCCTTACAACCGAGCAGCTTGAAAAACTTGCCGAAATGGCCGAGGAGCATGACGGCGCAATGGGACCGGGTTCAGGCATGAATCACGATTCGGGAATGGGACACCCAATGAGATAACCGCCTCCTCGGTTATCTGTAGCTCCAAACATACCATCATACCTCCCAACCAGGGCGGGGGAAGGCGCTGCCAGCGCCTTCCCCCTCTTGTTGCATATTCTATCCAGCATCTTATCCGATCATTCACGTTTCACAAATATATACCCTTCGTCCCTGTTTATCTACGACTTGCTAAAAAACGTTCTTCTGGTAATACTGCATCTTACGAAAGGGTGGAATTATGCATAGCGATTTGAAATCAGCTCTGAGGGAAGCCTCGCAGAAAGCTGAGCGCCTTGGGGAATCCATCTGCGTAGTCTCAGGAATAAAGAACAGCGAAGTAATCTACAGAACATATCCATTGAAAGGCTTCGGTCTGCCTCCCGGCGGTACGCTGGAGGAAGTTATAGCACCAGAAGTAGAAAGAGAAGAACCGGAACCCCCTGAAAAAATCAGTTCAAACGGATTCTGATGATGGAGGAAAATCGTGAGCACATTCCCCTCGGACATTGAAATCGCCGGCAAGGCTGTTTCCCGTCCCATAATTGAAATAGCGGAACAACTGGGCCTTTCGGTTGAGGATATAGATTTTTACGGTGATGACAAGGCTAAAGTGCATCTTGATACTATTGAGACGAGGAAAAGAGGTACCGGTAAACTGGTGCTTGTCTCCGCGATAACACCCACACCGGCGGGAGCCGGCAAGACCACAACAACAATAGGTCTTACACAGGGGCTGGCAAAGCTTGGGAGGTCCGTGAGCTGCGCTGTAAGGGAACCTTCCCTCGGTCCGATATTCGGCATGAAGGGCGGGGCTGCCGGCGGCGGATATTCACAGGTAATACCCATGGAGGATATCAATCTTCACTTCACAGGTGATATGCATGCGATCACAGCAGCGAACAATCTTCTTGCTGCGGCGCTGGACAATCACCTTCACTGGGGCAACCCTTCCCGTCTGGACGCAAGAACCGTCAGTTTCAAGCGTGTAATCGATATGAACGACAGATCTCTTCGAGATATAATCATCGGCCTTGGTGGCAGAACTCAGGGAGTTCCTCGTGAATCCGGATTTGATATATCAGCTGCCAGCGAAATCATGGCAATACTCTCCCTGGCTTTAGATATGAAAGACCTTAAAAGGCGGATCGACAAAATATTCATTGGCCTTACCTTCGATCGGGAAGGGGTGACAGCAAAGGAAATGGGAGTTACCGGCGCTATGGCTATGCTGCTGAAGGATGCTATCAAACCGAACCTGGTTCAGACCCTTGAGGGGAATCCTGCCTTCGTACACTGCGGGCCTTTCGCGAATATCGCCCACGGTTGTAATTCCATTCTTGCGACAAAGATGGCCGTAGCCTTCTCCGACTGGGCGATAACCGAAGCTGGTTTCGGTTTCGACCTGGGAGCCGAGAAGTTCTTCGACATCAAGTGTCAGGTCGGTAAACTGTGCCCAAGCCTCGTAGTTCTTGTTGTAACCTGCCGCGCTCTTAAAATGCACGGCGGAGTTTCGAAACGTGACCTTCAAACTCCGAATGAGGAAGCGGTAGCTGCAGGCCTGCCTAACATGGAAAAGCATATAGAGAACATTGCCAAATTTGGTCTCCCCGCGGTTATCTGTGTTAATAGATTCCCGCATGATACAGATGCCGAACTGGCAATTGTACTGCAGCGCTGCAGGGAGCTGGGCGTTCCAGCCGCAGTGGGAGACGGTTTTGTCAACGGAGGAAGCGGAATGGAAGAACTGGCTTCCCTTGTCGTGGAAAACGCCAGGGATTGCAGCGGCACTTTCAAGCCCCTCTACGACTGGAACCAGAGTATGGAAGAAAAGGTGGAAATAATTGCCAGAGAGATCTACGGGGCCGAGCATATCGACTATACCCCCCTGGCCAGGAAAGATCTGCGGATGATAAAGAAACTCGGTTACGAGAAGCTTCCGGTCTGCATCGCGAAGACACAGAAATCCCTGTCGGATAATCCAAAGCTTCTTGGAAGGCCCAAGGATTTTATTGTTACTGTAAGAGAAATAGAAGTATCCGCAGGAGCAGGATACCTTGTGCCCATTACGGGATCTATCATGAGGATGCCCGGACTGCCGAAGGATCCTGCTGCAACTAAAATGGATGTTGATGATGATGGGAAAGTGATCGGTTTATTCTAACGGGGGGAGGCCAGCAGTATCATGAGTAGAAGAAAGCCTCTCTCATCGGTTAATCCAGTGATATACCGAACATCGGTATTCCTGCGCCGGCAGCTTCGAAGATTCGAGTGGTATCTGGGCAGGGAGAAGTACGCCAATTACAGATCTCCTGATACTCTTCCGGAAACGGTGGTCACGCATAGATCTATATTGATGAGAAAGCTGGCGGGAACTGATGAGATTCTCCAGAAGAATAAAGTAACAAGCCTCAAAACCGCTGCCGCTCTCATCGATGGTGTTGTTATTAATCCCGGAGAAGTATTCTCCTTTTGGAGGCTTGTTGGAAAACCTGTCGAAAGAAGGGGATTCCTTCCAGGGCTGCAGCTCTCCTTCGGTGAGCTTGTCTCAATGACGGGTGGAGGCTTGTGTCAGTTCTCGAATCTCCTGCACTGGATGATTCTGCAGACTCCACTGGACGTTACTGAACGCCATAGACATTCCTTCGATCCATTTCCGGATTACAGAAGAACTGTTCCATTCGGTACAGGAGCCACAGTATTCTACAACTATCTGGATTTCATGTTCAAAAACAATACTCCCTGGCGGTTCCAGGTTAAAACCTGGGTGGATGAGCAGAACCTGCAGGGGGAAATTTTGTGCGAGCAGAATCTTCCCCGAAGATTTTCTGTGGAAGAGAGGCACCATCGCTTCATACGTATTAACGGTACGGTTTTCAGAGAAAACGAACTATGGCGAATTGAATCCGATTCGGTAACTTCGGAGACTGTAGCAGAGGAACTTCTAATGAAGAATTGTGCGGAAGTCAGGTACGATGTAACTGAAATACCCGGCATTTGCATAATCGAGTCCGATTAACGCTCAAGCCGGGTATTTCAAGCAGTTCTAGCGTGCAACCACCATCATCGTTGAAGCTGTCCCTTGCGGACCATTCAACACAACAGCGTAACATCCCGAAGGCAGCGGATTTCTATTGTTGTCGTTTCCATCGAAGACAACGCTTCCTGATCCCTCGGGCAGTGAGCCCGAATGAAGGTTTCTTACAACATGTCCTGCAACATCGTAGACCGTTATCGATGCCGTACCGGAAACAGGCATATCGTAGGAAATCGAACAGCTTACCGAGAAGGGGTTCGGGAAAGGTGTGCTGAGCGCAGGCTGCAGAGGAGTCTCAATCTGTCCGCCCTCGATGCCCGTCTGGCCTGATACGAAGATAAGGGCCGGATCTCCAAGGAGATTGTTCTCCTGGATAACCCACCCTGTGAGAGGCACTCCAACCATAGCGTGCAACTCATCCTTAGCTAGAGCCTGGGCTATTCCCAATTCATAAACCTGGTTCGTGAAGAGCTGTTCCGCGAAATGCACCTCGAGCCATTCAGACGGTCCCATTGCGGGGGGAGTTCCCCAGCCGTAACTGGAATTGAACATGACTGCAACAGCGCCGCCCAGGTCGGAGAACATCAGCCGCTCTGCTAAACATCCGCTTGTGGTAATCTCGCCTGCTGTACAGGTCATAGAGTGAAAAACCACGAGCCGATCGATATTGGTAAGCTGAGTGTAATTGCTGAACGCGATGATATCCAAAGGCGGATAGTTTAACCAGGTTATACCACCGTACCATCCGTGGCCCTGGGGGCCAACGAACGAACAGCCGGCATTGATAAGATCAATCTGATTGTTTGGGTGGCCAGCGGAGGTTTCGTAAAGTTTCTCGACAGTCCAGTCTACTGGAATGTAATCGTACATTTCTTCACATACAGCACTTCCCCAGTAACCCGGAAATAGGCCCGCACCGATAAGTATCGCGGTTTTCTGCCAGGAGCCTGCAGGAGGGGTAGTTGAATAGAATAAGGTTTTATCAACCATGATTTGAAGATGAGATGTGCTGTTGGAACTGAATCTGCCGACGTACAGGTCGCTGTAATAGGTCAAGCCGTCGTTTGCTTCGCAGTATTGATGGTCACCGTCATAATCCCACGTTCCATCAAGATCAATGTAGTAATGATCGACAACATCATCAAGCATATCGCTGCCAGCCATCAGCCAGGAGATTCTCGTGGTTGGGCCGTAATCACCGACCATCAGCGCGTAGACAAGTGAATGGTTGTAGAACTGGTCTTTCAGATAGTTTCTTATCTTCTCCTGAGTATCCCAACCAGTATAATTGGTCTCGATCCATTCAACAGTTACGTATTCAGAATCACCCGTGTACTGGTTTCTGTGATCTACCAGCGGCTGGAGAATAGTTTCAAAGCTGGCTTGACCGATGGCTACCCAGACAGGGTCTCCGTCAGTTGCAGCGCGGACGGCAGGAGAATATTCCGTAATCCTCGAGGGATTATCAACTATCCCGGCAAGTCCAACTGCTGCAGTATTTATCTGCTCTGGAGTAAGAGAAATATCCGCTACGTCCTGGTCCGGGGAGCATTCAATTGTTACCGTAGCTGAAGTTATTACGGAAAGTTCACCTGAGAGTGGTTTGTAGCTGAAGGGAACAAGCGTAAAGCTGCCCAGCCGGAAGCCGGTTCGATTACCCGACGCAGTTTGTTCTACTGGAGATGAGGGGAACGGTGTATTACTGTGGTATACGGAAGATCGATCGGCCGAAGCGTAAGGCTTGCTGAGTATTAGATAATTAACCGGCGTGATATCGAATACTCCATCAAGCGTTACTTGACTGTGAACATCAACAGTTACATCGGTTATGGAAGATCCCTGCGGAAGAAGGAAAGTGCAGGGGATACCCGGAAGAGAGGGATTTCCCTCTTCAAAGGGAGCGACTCCCCCCGGAATTGAGATAACATCTCCTTCAATCCACTGTGAGAACTGGATATCATCTGCATCCAGGGAAAAGTCATATATGATAACTTCTCCGTATGATATTGATATTGCCGCAAGAAGTACGACTATTCCGATTTTTAGCATTTTACTTCCTTTCAGAAAGTTATGAATTCAATAAGGCAAGCTCGTAATCAACCATTTCGTCAACCAGTTTCTCGAAGGAGATTTCCGGCTTCCATCCTAGAAGCCTTTCTGCTTTTGATGCATCTCCCATGAGTACGTCCACTTCCGTGGGTCTGAAGTATCGTTCATCCACGGTAACGTATTCTTCCCAGTTCAGTTCCAATCTGCTGAAGGCTCTGTCAAGAAGATCCCTTATGGAATGGGTTTCACCGGTAGCAATAACGAAGTCATCACCGTCCTTCTGCTGCAGCATAAGGTACATTGCCCTGACGAAATCTTTCGCATGACCCCAGTCACGTTTTGCATCGAGGTTTCCAAGGGCAAGGTTCTTCTGAAAGCCCATTTTTATCCTTGCCGCAGCCAGAGCTACCTTTCGGGTCACGAAATTTCTGCCTCGTCTTGGTGATTCGTGGTTGAAAAGAATTCCGCTGGATGCATGAAGCCCGTATCCATTCCTGTAATTGACCACCATCCAGTGCGAATAGAGTTTAGCGGCAGCGTAAGGGCTTCTGGGATGGAAGGGCGTTTCCTCACTCTGGGGAGGAGCAGAAGAACCGAACATCTCACTGGTGGAAGCCTGGTAGAACTTACACTCCCCTACCAGCCCAACCTCCCTTATGGCGTCCAGAAGCCGTGCAACACCAAGGGCATCGACGTCAGCAGTATATTCGGGCAAATCGAAAGATATCCTTACATGACTCTGAGCTGCAAGATTGTAGATCTCATCCGGCCCTACCCGCTCAAGAATTCTGTTAAGAGCGCTTGAATCCGTCATGTCTCCGTAATGAAGGAAAAGAGATGTACGGTATATATCCGGGTCCTGTATCAGATGCTCTATTCTTTCCCGGTTGAAGCTGCTTGAACGCCTGACTATACCATGGACTTCGTACCCCTTATCAAGAAGAAATTCTGCAAGATACGAACCATCCTGACCGGTGATTCCCGTGATGAGTGCCTTGTTCATGTTTCCCAATCCTTGCGAATATTCAGTAGTAAATCTCGAAGATGCGTAAAATAATGAAATCAATACTAACTACACCATAACAATACTACTATGAGGAACCGATGAAAACCGTTGTTACTTGTCTTGTTGGATGAACCCCCGTAGTGTAATGGGAATGGAGGCATTATTCGGGTATCCGCCCTCCGGAAATTTGCGGGAAGGACAAATTCCATGAACAGATACATCTTTGTATTTATCGTGCTTATTCTTATATCAAACTCACTACTCAGTGATGAACCCGAACAGACCTGCGATCCATTTGGGCTCAGCGGCGCGGTCAACCGTCATGAAGATTTTCAGTATGAGCTGCCCGGGGGACTGGTATTCACCCTTGAATTCATCGATTACGGACCCGAAGGGTGGGCAATCAGAATTTTCGACCCGGCCTTTCCAGGTGATAATTACTGTGCGGTTGTGACCCCGCCTTACAGAGGAATCAATGCGCTGCAGCTATACGCATGGCATTTTTTCAATGAAGATGGTACCGGTCCCAACGACGGTTCCGTGAACGCCCCCGGGGAAGAGCGCAGGTTCTATTTCGTAACTGACCAGGCCAGCTACGATGCCGCATTTGAATCCCTCTCCGCCATGCTCTGGCCAGAGAGTTCTGAAGCTCAGGAGGCCGCTGCTGTCCTGCATGATGGCATTCACCGCGCCCGCGGTATACTGACAATAACTGAACTTGTAACGGGTGACAGCGTGCACATCGACAGAATGGAGTTCAATGTAGAACTGTTCATTCCTGAATTGGAATGAAGCATTGAAAAAAGTCTCCGTTTCTTGCTCCATTCGAGAATGGGAGATATAATTCTGCTATGGGAATGAGAAGGGGAATGAACTGGAGTGTATTCGGCATATTTGCCGTAATTATTGCTGGCTTTATTGCAGCTGGCTTTTTCGTATCTCCAGGCTCGAAAACGGACGACGGCCATCCATTGAATATTTTCTTCTGGGCTATGGGCGGGTTTTTCCTGTTGACCAATCTCGGAGTGCTTGCCTGGGTAAAACTTTCAAACAGAAGACGAGACCGCATTGATGCATCCTGGTTCGATGCCCAGGCTGAAATTTTGGAAATCAGTGAAACCGGAACGTATATCAACAATCAACCGAAGTTGCGTTTCAGATTTAATGTGAATTCTCCGTTTCACCCACCCTGTGAAGTCATTCACAAACAGGTCATACCTCTCACACTTCTGGCTCAGTTTCAGGTGGGAAAGATTATCACGATTAAAGTCAACCCGGATGACCCCCGGGATATAATGATCCTCTGATCCGAATTTCAAAAAACAAAGGGAGGTAGATTTTGGCAGATCATGTATGCCCCGTATGGGTGGGATACCTCCTTGCAAGCCCCCTTCGGAAGCTGTTTGATAATCCGGTTAAAAGACTGTCCCCCTATATCAGAAAAGGAATGACAGTCGTCGATGTGGGCTGCGCCATGGGTTTCTTCAGCCTCCCTATGGCGGAAATGGTTGGTCCTCAGGGCAAGGTTATATGTATAGACCTTCAGGAAAAAATGGTCCAGAAGCTTTACAGGAGAGCAAAGAAAAAGAAACTTCTGGGCAGTATCGAGGCAAGGGTCTGCACGCGTGATAATCTTAACATTGATGATCTGGAAAACTCAGCGGATTTCGTTCTTGCTGCAGCTGTTGTTCATGAAGTTCCGCATGCCGCCAGTTTCTTGGCCGAGCTCTATGGAGCTGTTAAGAACGGCGGTAAGCTTCTGGTAATTGAACCGGGAGGGCATGTTTCGGAACATGGTTTCAAAGCGACAATTGATGCTGCGGTAAATTGCGGTTTCACCATACTCGAGAACTCAGGAACAAGGAGAAGACACCATGCCCTCTTCCAGAAAATCTCTGTAAAATGATGATTATACTGCGGGAAAGCTCACGATGAAGTATACTGATAAGCCCCTTGAACCGATCAGTCGCCCATGCAAATACAGACTCTCCATTCTCATAGTCAACACCAACAGTGGCGAGATGCTCACGGACTGCCTTGAATCCATATTTGCTACAGTTAAGACAGAACCCTTTGAAGTAATAGTTGTTGATAACAATTCGCAGGACGGTTCCGTAGATGCCGCCAGGGACAAATTTCCGGAAGTGTGCTTCATAGAGAACAACTACAACAACTGGTTCACCGGAGCGACGAACCAGTCTATCGTGGAAAGCAGGGGCGATTACCTCCTGTGTCTCAACCCCGACACGATCTGCCATCCTCGCGCCATAGACTGCATGGTGAGATTCCTGGAGAAACACCCTTCTGCGGGGCTCGTCGGCCCTAAGCTGCTGAACGGTGACGGGTCTTTGCAGCCATCATGCAGGAATTACCTGACCTCAAGACGTCTGATCCTCCAGCACGTCTTCCCGTGGAGGATAGCACCGAACAGCTGGAGGAAGCGGACTGTGCTGGAGTACTGGAACCACGACGAGACCATGGAGGTGGACTGGATCATAGGCGCCTGCATACTTTTGCCCAGGGAGGCCGTGGAAAACGTGGGGCTGAAGGACGAGGGGTATCCGATCTTCCACGAGGAGACCGACTGGTGCTATCGGCTGAGGAAGGCCGGATGGCAGACATGGTTCCTTCATGACCTTGAGGTTACACATTTCGGAAGCACTACCGTCAGCAAGCTCTGGGGCGCGGGTCTCGTGCTGGAGTTCTACAAGGGCAAACACAGGTTCATCAGAAAGCACTTCGGTCTGATGCCTCTGCTTCTGCACCGATTTTTTCTTGCGGGTCTGCTTTTTCTCAGGCTTGCAGGAGTGCTGATCAGAAGAGTTTTTTCAAGGAGCGCTTTTCTCAAGCAGGAAACTTCATTCCTGTGCAAGAGTATAGCGCTACAGCTCGGGTTGAACGGAAAGAAAAAAGATTACGGATCAGAGGCCTGAAATAACGGAGAACACTCCAAGAATCCCAAGAGCGATAAGTGCAACGAACCTGAACCGATCCTCACTCACCACATCAGCCATCTGTATTCCCAGCAGCACTCCCAGAACAACAGCCGGGAAAAGGTAGAGCGTTTTTAAAGCCCCTGCGCCCGTAAGAAGACCGCCTGCGATGAAGGCCGGAACAGCGATTATGTTGAGGAGCAGGAAGTAGGTGGCAAGGCCAGCGCGGAATTGATGTTTAGCCACCCTCTGATTGGCAAAAAAGAGGATAACCGGAGGACCGCTGAAAGTGGTGGCGCCGTTCAGCAGGCCGCTCAGAAAACCTACGGGTATCATGGCCAGCTTTTCCCTTCTGACGGTTACTCTGAATCCGGAAAGGTAAATGATCGATGAAAGGGTTACAATAACACCAACGATGATCTTGAGAGCCGATTCATTCGCAGTCTGGAGCAGCCAGACACCTGCGGGAATCGCAGCTGCTCCGGAGATGAGCAGAGGAAGAATTCTCTTCAGATCGAGGCTCTTCCTTGCCTTGAGGAATACGCTCAGATTGAGAAAAATACTGGTCAGGCACAGCAAGGGCACAGCGGAGGAGACCGGCATCAGAAATGCCAGAAGGGGCAGGGAGAAGAGGGAGTATCCAAACCCCGTAAGCCCCTGAAGGAAGGCTCCTGCGAACAGTATGGCAAGCGAGAGAGCGGTATTCAACGGTTTTGCCTCTGAAAAGTCCGAGAGTCAAGCTGGTTACTTCTCATAAGATAGGTTCTATATAGAGAAGAATTGACTATTCCAAGGAGCATCAGATACGCGAAAACTTCCTTCATTCCTTCCGTTCCCGTCCCTATTGCCGGCCTTGGAAGAAAGAAGATGAACACTGCCAATGCCGTTACAGCCATGAGAAGAACATGGGCAGGCACATCGTACTTTTTCAATATGAAGAATATCGCAAGGACCGAAGAAACCGCGAACATCACAAATGCAGCGATACCCGTGACCAGGTTCGGTGTGTAGTTCACTTCGATGAATTCCTCTCCTGCATCCTCAGCTTCCCGCATCCACACCTCCTGGGCAGCTGTACGTCTGGAATGATAAATGATATCAGAGAATCCGCTGATAAGTGAAACCACAAGGGTGAAGAGAATAAAGGCATAAAACGAGTATCGAACCATAATGGAAAAGAGCGCCCTGATAATACTCATCAGTCTGATTCTTTCAGTTTATTATCCTGTTCTGCCAACAGCATCAGAAAAGCGGATACATTCCCGGCCGTACCGGGCTGCAGAAGAGGGCGCAGTGTATCATCATGGCAATCGGAGCCTCCAGTGACCACGAGGCTGTGCTTTCTGGCAAGTTCCAGAAGATACTCAACGTGTTCCTGTGTATGGCCCGGATAAAAAACCTCAAGACCTCTTATTCCCAGGTTCAGAAACTCAGGGAGAATCCTCTCTACAGTCGAGAGGGGCGGGAGCACCTCTTTGTAGTGGCCCTCTCCGGGGAAGGATCCGGCAGCCGGATGAGCGAGTACAGGAATCACGGGATATTTTCTGAAGAAATCCCTCAGAAGTTCCATATCAATACCCGATGGCACATAAGCGGGACTGCTGTTACCAATAAGAAGAGATATCTCCTCTTTTGATAACCCGTGCCTTTCCGACAGGGCTTTCGCGAAATGTCTACGGGAAATATTATCCGCGTAGGCGGAGATTTCCTCAACTGTCAGGTTACGGGTTAGAAGAGGTGTTCTTCCGGCGGGGCCGAATTCATCATTTATGCACCTTACCCTTTCTTCCACGAGGGCAGGTCCCCTGCCCCCTGAAACGATCCCCTCAAGCTCGGTCATAAAGGTCTTGTCATGAAAAAGCTCCACTGAGAAGTAGACAAGCACATGAAGCGACCCGGTGAAGTAATCTCTGCGGAATCTCATGGTAATCTCAATTCCGGGGATTACTTCAATACCTGCATCCCTGCCGGCCCTCAGAGCTTCCTCAATACCGGCCACGGTATCATGATCGGTAACGGCAATGGTGTTGAAGCCAATGTTCTTTGCAGCATGGACTATTTCGGAGGGGGTGAATTCCCCGTCCGAACAGGTTGTATGAATATGCAGATCTGCTGTGGTCATGTAATAGCTCTGAAGAATGTCATTCCAAGCCAGAAACCAGCACCGCAGAGCACAACCTGAAGAATCAGAGATGTATTCCATGCAAGCTGCCTGTCTGCGCCGGGTGTTCGGGTACCGGTTGCGCTGCCGGAATTCATTCTTTCACGAAGAGATCGGAAAAAGGATCTGAGAATGAAAATAAGAGGGATAAGACCCATAAGCATGAACATCACCGCACAGATTACCCAGCCGAATGCCAGCCCTCCCCCCATACCGATGCCAAAACCGAATTGGACAAAGTTCCATCCAAGCAGAATGAATAGACCCGACCAGGACAGAGCCATGATGTTGGGCCCATTGATCCTTGATGCCGCAAAAAGAGAGATGAACATCGATCCAATCAAAAGCAGGCTCGAAAGAGGGAACAGCCAGATCCAGTCCGGTGCCGGGTGGGCTATTTCGTATGGGCCTCCGACTGCTACGAATCCTCCGAGTCTCATAACTCCCCTCATGCCAAGGTAAATACATGCAAGAGAGAAGGAGAAGATGAACGGGCTCAACATGAAAAGTACCCAGCGTCCCGGTTCTGCCCCGCTGCCTTCCCCCACAGGTTTGCCGCTTATGAATGCTCCTCTGAAACCGCTCATGTTTTCCCTCCCATGATTTCTGCATGCACGTCAGGGGTACAGCCGCCTCCTGCCGGGTTTATTAAGGGATGACAATACTGCTGCTGACCGCTGTCGGTCAATTACCGGAACCAGGTCTGTGAAACTCTGCTTATTCTTCCTGTATCTGCAGTATGTAGATTTTATAGAAACCGCAGAGAGGATCTTCAGCATAAGCGAGGAAGCCATTCTCATCGATATGAAACCGCCATGTACTGCCATCCGGAGGCTCCGGGAAGACTGATGCGGTGAAAAGGAAATTACCTTCGTGATTAATAACAGTGAAAGTCGGAGTATTCGGCCCGCCCTGCAGAATCCAGAGGTTGCCGTCTCCATCCGTCTCGATTCCTCTGATCATGGGCTTGAAAGGGTCCGGCTCCAGTCCTTCCGGATTTTCATCCGACGCGATTGCCTTTGCTCTGAGAATATTCCGCTCCATCTCCATTTCTTCCTCAGTTCTTGCCGTGGGCTGGAAGGGGAGTTGCAGCGTCCGGATTTCATTTCCCGCTGAATCGCAGACGATAATGAGCGCCTCTTCGGTCGAGCGGGGAGCGATGAAAACCATTCCGCCTGCGCCCACCGCGATATCGTACCCGTACCAGTCAAGCTCCAGCATCCCGACGTCATCTGTCGGATCAAAGGGAACTACTTCTTCGTAGTAGGTCACAAGAGGCACATCATTGCCTGTTTCATACATTGAAACAGTGACTGGAAGAGTTATTACATCGCCGTTGACCTCGAAGTTTATATCCTTTCTCAGGTAGCTGTTGCCGCTGGCTCCCTCAAGGCAGCTCGGAGGGATAAAAGTACTGCTGCTTCCAAGCCATTCACCTGTGTAGTAATCGTAGGAATGAATCCCGAACATCTCGCTGCCGGTACCTGACAGGTGAATATCGCCGCTTTCTGAAACAGCCATGAAGGTGATATTCTGAAGTTCTCCAGGACCGTTTCCTCTCCGTCCGATGCTTCTCAGATACTCCCCCCCGGGTGAATAGAGGCGGACGGTAGATCTGCCGCAGTCAAGCACTGCGATATTACCATCAGGGCCGAAAGCAACCCCCTCAACTCCTCCCATTACGTAATTTGAATCCCCAAACTCAATTCCGATTGAATCAACAGGGCTCAGTATGACGGTGGAATCAGTGTTTATCTGAACCGGTTGAGCCGAAGTTGCGTGATCGTCATCGGATTCACCACAGCCTGCCGCCAGAATCATAATTGTCAGTATTCCAGTCATTACAAAATTCAACATAATCACATGTCCTTTCTTAGTAATACTAATAAGTTAATACTAGAGAGGTCGTATTTTGTCAAGGTTGATGCTTTATAAATGATACATATTGTTAGTTGACATCAGAGTACAGTGTTCATTACGGTAAAATACCGCTCAGGTATACTGATTATTCCCCTGGTATTTCAGGCATTGGAATCACGTAAATCCTGGGATATTCCATGTCCTGCATTGAATAGGCAAGAATTCCCTGAGGCTGAACCTTGAAGTTAACAAAATCCAGTATATCGGGTTTCATAACGCCCCCGATATTTACCACAGCAAGGTGTTCTCCGTCCCTTGAATAAACATCCATTACGGGATCCCGGGTTGTTCCATTCTGAACCCATATCCTTCCCATGCCATCGGCCCCTATACCCTGGGGCGGGATCATCCAGTGAAAAGGATCAGGGGAGTAGTCGATCATGTGTTCCGGAACGCCCCTCTCCCTCAGGATGGCGCTGATCATAGCTGTCTCATCCTCAATTTCCGCAGGAGATTTTTCAACGCGCGGGATGTCTCTGGTGATGGAGGATATGAAAGTTCCATCCGGGCCGTAAATATCTATTCGGTACTCACTGGAGGAAACCGGAGCCACATAGACAACACCATCCCTGTCAGCCGCGAATGCCACAGAAAAGATGGCATTCTCAAGAAAAGATGCCATATCAGCCGGATTAAACGGGAAAGCATTTTCGAAATATACCACTGTTGGATCGGGAGAATCCTCCCATCTTCCCACACTGAAAGTTATCGTTATCGCATCATCCTGCATTCTGGATACGCTGGATGCTCCCACAAAGGCGCAATCGTCCACACCCCATGCCCACTGCGGCACTCCCTGTCCCCGAAAATCGATGTACAGGCTGTCAAAAGAGCCGTCAGCGTTGAATCTGCTGAAACCACCGCCTGCCTGATCAAGAACGCCGAATGAGCCGTCCGACAGCAGAGTCATTCCCCCTGGGTAGAGCATCTCGCCCGGGCCGCTGCCCTCGCGGCCTATCTGCATCAGGAATTCACCGGAAGGATTGAACACCTTTATACAACACCCTGCTTCATCCAGCACTGCTATGTTTCCCTCATTCGTGTAAAGAGCGTCACCGATTGTTCCGAAAACGTAGTTGGAATCCCCCATGAGAATACCGATGGTGTCCGAAGGCATTACAAATACGGTATCAACAGAAGGGTCAACAAATGCCTCTTCCGGAGGGGTTTCGCCCCCGCAACCGGTAAGTACTGTCAGCGGCAGAATACAGGCGCAGAAAAATTTCCTCATGGGACTTATCCTCTCGGCTGGAATTTCATCAACTTGTGTACTATAACAAACGATCAGTTAATGGTCTTCCGTGCAAAGGGAATAAGCAGGTATAGCAGTGTTGCCCATCCTCCGAGGGGCCATGCCAGGAAGAACACCAGAACGGAGAAACCGGGAAATACTATCTTGCTCAGCCATCTGTGTTTTATGACTTCCTTATCCAGACCCAGGTCAGGATGCCCTCTTACATAAGCGTACAGGAAATCAATAGACAGGCTTATCAGAAACAGGTTAACCACGAATATCTGTACGGCAAGAACGCTTGAGAAAGTACCGATAATATCCGTTGTCACCGGAATCAGGGCGATCAAGAGAAGATGGAGCATAATTATCCAGTTGAGGCCGGCATCCGTCTTCTTGATTCTATCCATTATGTAATGCTGCCCTATCCAGAAACTCCCCAGGGTCAGAAAAGCGATGATGTAATGGCGCAGCTGATCTATCATTCCCGGAAGAGCTTCAAGAAGGGATTCGTGCGTACGGACTGTTGCGTCGACATCAATACTTAAAACGGCAAGGGTCATCGCGATGGCGTATACACCATCTGACAATGCCTCTATTCTGTTTTTACCGAGTATGGCTTTATTCAAAACATCACCTCCGCACTCTATATTTCAACAGTATCTTAATCATAATCTGACTCACTGAAATACACTACTTGCATATAGGCCGGGAACCCGGAAGATAAGCGCATACCGGAATTGCAGGAAGAGTATGTTATCCATGTATATTAACCGCTGATATCTAATGGTTTTCTGAGGATGAATGGAGCGCATATATGAAGGTAAAACAGTTCAGATATTCTGCGGACAATCTGGGGTACCTGATGTACGGTGATAGATACGCTCTCGCAATTGATGGAGGCGCTGTAGAGCAGATGCTGCAGTTCATGGAGGAGCATTGCCTGGAGCTGAGAATAATAACCAATACCCATTCTCATGGAGATCACACATGCGGCAATAGAGAGCTTGCGGAGGCAACGGAAGCGGACTTCATCAACGCTGGAGAACTCCCTTCCATAGGGACGCTTCCGCTTGAGGGCTCACGCATTGATATCATCCATACACCCGGCCATACAGCGGATTCCGTCTGTTTCCATGTTGATGGAATACTTATCTCGGGGGATACTCTTTTCAATGGAAAGGTCGGAAGGTGTTTTACCGGGGACATTCGGACATTCTATGAATCGATCAAAAAACTTCTTGAGCTGCCCGGTAATACGCTGATCTGCGCGGGCCACGACTACGTTGAGGATTATCTGGAGTTCGCCAGGATGGTAGAACCCGCCAACAGCTTTATCGACACATACCGAGGCAGGTACGACCCTGCCTTCGTTTTTGCATCACTTAAGGACGAATTGAAAGTTGACCCCTTTCTGCGCCTCAGCGAACCCTCAGTGATAGCCTTCCTTAAGAGTAGAGACCTTCCTGCCTCAACGGAATACCAGCGGTGGGAATCGCTTGTGTCGCTCATGTGAATTCCCCGGGAAAATGAAACTATCCTAGTCGGAATGTGTTGTTACTGTTATGATATTGCTTACTATATCTGTATGGAATACCTCAATCTGATAGGGATGTAAATTATGCTGAGAACCCTTTTCGCTGTAATACTAGCTGTATCAACCGGATACGCTTCAGAGCTGATGGTTGTTGAAGGCAGTTTTCATGATGAAGGCCGCCGCCTTCCCATGGACGATATTCAGGTTGTTTTCGAAACCGCTGATTATTTTGTTGTCATTGCTCCCGACGATCTTCTGGACGAGAGTTCGGGTATAACCGTCCTCGATTCAGGTGACATTATACCGGAAGACTATCTCCTGGTTCACCTGTCCTCACCTGCGGGACGCGAGCACATGGAAGAACTCGGAGAGACAGTTTTCTACAGGGAAGACATCGTCATCGTGAAACTTCTCGGTCCTGCTCCCGAACTTTTCATACGGGAGGGTGTGTTTTTCCTTCAGCCCCTCCGGGTGAAAAGAATGGGAGATGATTCTGATATCCCCTTTCTGCTACAGCCTCCTGCAGGCACCGATGACTACGTTTCGGATATTGTTGCGGCAGTTAACGAGGATTCCATAAAGGCTGTCATTCAGCATCTTGAGGATTACGGAACACGCTATTCCAGTACTGACAATTACGATACGGCATGCGACTGGGTTCAGGCCAAATTCGAATACTACGGCCTTGATGCCGAGCAGCAGACATTCAGCATGGGTTCATACAACTGTCAGAATGTAATAGCAGAGCTTCCCGGGACAACAGATTCAACAAAGGTATACATCATCTGCGGTCATCTTGATTCAACATCGGGAAGTGCCCCTTCAATTGCTCCGGGTGCCGATGACAACGCCAGCGGCTCAGCAGCCGTGGTAGAAGCAGCCCGGATACTCACGGATTACGAATTCGAATATACGATAAGATTCATCTGTTTTGGAGGCGAGGAACAGGGGCTTTACGGAAGTAGTTATTACGCCTCGCAGGCCAGTTCCGCCGGTGATGACATTCTTGGTGTCGTAAATCTGGACATGGTGCTGTACGCTCCTCCCGGAGACGATGTTATGTGGGTACCATACGATACCCAGTCAAACGATCTGGCGCTGGCTCTGGAAGCAATATGCGATACATACGTTCCGGCGCTTACGGTTGATATAGAGTACGATCCCGGCGCAACCTACAGCGATCACGCATCTTTCTGGAACAACGGTTACGCTGCAGTACTTGCAATCGAGCAGGAAGTCTGGTCAAACCCTTTCTATCACCAGACAACGGATCTTCTGGCAAATTACCTTACATACTTCCCGTTCGGAACCAACTGCATCAAAGGTGCCATCGCAACTGTTGCCCATCTTGCGGTACCCACCAGTTTAACCGGTATAGAGGGCGGAGAAGAACTTTCTGCAGGCTTCTACATTGCTTCGATTTCACCTAACCCGGCGCATTCAAAGCTGACTGTGGATCTAATGCAGGGTTGTGTGGGTAACATTGAGGTTTCTCTGTTTGATGTAACGGGCCGCAGGGTTCTTTCCAGCAGCCACGATGCATCTTCGGGAAGCGTGGACCTTCTCCTTTCGGACCTGCCTTCAGGGGTCTATGTTGTAAGGGTTTCCTCCGGTGTTATCTCACAAACAAGAAATATTGTCATAACCAGATAAAAGTTCTGCAGCAGATGGGCAGACGGCATGGCCGACTGCCCATCTTTCTTCACATACCGGAAACGTCAGCTTTCTTCAGATTCGACGCCGTTCTCCCTGTGCATCCAGGATTTGAAGGCTTCCCGGCCCTCTTCACGCCAGAACTCCGAATAGTCTCGCTCCATTTCCCGGCTCAATGAGTATTTTTCAACCTTTTCGGCGGGCAAAGCTATCTTCTTCTTTGCGCTTCGTTCGAAATGGGGAGGCCCGTTATGGGCCCCGAAGAAAATATGTGCCAGGACCACCATACCCACCGCCTGCCAGTATCCTATTTCGGGCAGACCGAAGATATCAGGCAGCAGGGCATTCCATAGAAATTTCACAAAAATGCCGAATATGATAGCAAGAGCGGTGACGCCCATTAACCCAAGCAGAACCAGACCAATGACTTTGATTACCTTGGCAGGACCTTTTCCGTGAATTTCACGGTTCATTGCTCTCACTGTACAATCACTCATTCTCTACCTCCTGTATCTTTTCAAGCTTCTCGCGAATAGCCCGGATGCCGCGATGCTTCCTGGCGAGAAGCGTTCCCAACGGTACGTTCCAGAGTCTGGAGAGCTCTCTGAAAGTTCTGCCGTTGAACTCGGTTTCAATAATTACTTCCAACTGAGCTGCGGGGAGTTGCCGGATCAGGTCGAATACAAGCCGGTGCTGAGCGTGTCTGTGATAGGAACCTTCAGGATCGTACTTCATGTCCGGAAGCACATCGAAAAGGGTCAGACCGTTCTCATCTTCTGTGTCCAGAGAAACGGTTTCCTTTACCGGCCTTCTGTAAAAGTCGATAATCCTGTTTCGCAGAGCGCGAAAAACATAGGCAGACAGGTCGGATATGGGCGCCACTATATCCGGTCTGTCCAGTATGCTCAGAATTACATCCTGCACAATGTCTTCGCTGCTTCTATGGGCGGAATCATCTATCATACTTCTGACATATCTGATAAGACGATTGTAGTTGCCGCTCAAAAACTCCGCCAGTGCCGACTTTCGCTGATGATTCATTCCAGTTATTTCCCTTCGCCTTCTCATATGGACGGGAAAGCGCTTCATTTATTGCATTATCAGAAGGAATGACCTGGAAGACAAGGAGACATGTACAATAAGACGGAACACACTACCTCTGACGCTGTAATGCTAGTATGCTAAACCAAGTGTTGGAACAGCGGAACGGTGAATTCATGTAATCAGGTAATGAGAATAGTGAGAATATTTAAATACGTATCATTCATTATAGCTGCAGGAATCGCCCTGCTTACTTCCGGCATCTCCGGCTGTCTTAACGATCCGTACAGCGTTGGCGAACCGGATTCACTTTTCTCCGAATGGGTTCTTGTCTGGGATCTTATGGACAATCACTATTCCTGCTTTTTTGCGCACGAGAATATAGACTGGGACCAAATATACCATAAATACAGAGAAGCTGCTGTCAACCTTACCAGCAGGGAAGAGCTGGTGGATCTCTGTCTTCAGATGCTGGGCGAACTGCAGGATCAGAATCTGATCCTGCGGGCTGGAGCTATCAGAGTGGATACCTGGAACCAGGGTTATTTCGTGAACTGGGATTTTAGTGTCTGGCAGGATTACATGAGGGAATGGGACCCATCAAGTTTCTTCGTGGAACTCGAAATCTATGATGCAATAGCCTTTAGCCCGACTCCCACTGATACCGTAGGATACGTATACATAAGCGATCTTGGTAGTGGATTCGATTGGATAGGTTTTTATCCGAATACATTTGTTATTCAATATTGCAGCGCTCTTATTCTTGATCTGCGCATGTGCGGCGAAAGCGGTATTGAAATGAATTCATACTACTCCTGCGGAAGGTTTATTTCTGAGACTGCTCTGGCTTACTACAGAGTTTTGAGGACAGGTCCCGGAAGAAATGACATGACCGGGATGCTAAGTTTTTATGCTTTCAAAAATGGAGGCTGTCAGTTCACAAATCCCACAATTCTGCTCACAGGCAGGTATACCCAGGGTGCCGCCGAGCAGCTGGTCCTGTTTCTGAAGACTCAGCAGCATGTCACCCTGATCGGTGATACTACAGCAGGGTTTGCCAATCCTGCTGTCTCATTCAATCTTACCGAAAACTGGCGCATTGAGATACCCAACATGGCAACCTATACCCCTGACAGCACACTGTTGCTCAATTGTGGAATACCTCCCGACATTGTTGTTCCGGTTTCCGAGGCTGATTTTGCAGCCGGAGTTGATCCGGTTCTTGATGCCGCCCTTGAAATGGTACTGCAGTAAACAGACTATTCCGCAGTAAGAGCCAGCAGCGTTCCTCCAGGGGTTATTTCAAGATCCAGTGGGTAACCCGGTAAATAAATCTGGCTTTCAATGAAGTAGTTTCCGCAGTTGTAAGAAATCAGCATGCTGGAGTTATCTCCCAGATAGCTGAGCACATAAACATGGCTGCCGTCAGATTCGGCGCACATGTAATGGGTATCTCCATAAATGTTCACTATTCCTGTATAAAGTTGTAAAGGACTCATAGGAGAGGCAAAGTAGTTCAGTATAGTGGCAAAGTTAGAGAATGAACGATCGAAAATCGCACAGAGAGTTGTATCGTTCGGAACCGCTTCTATGGCCAGTATTGCTGGAAAATTGTTCATTATTCTTCGCGTCAGCAACACTCCTCCGATGGAAACAAGAGCGGTTCCCCCGAGGGTTCCAACTAGCATAGTATCCTGATCCTGATCGATGGCCATGCATATGGGGCTGACCTGCAGGTTGCAGGTTCTGTTAATGTTGTTGGACTCTCTTCTGACTTCGAAGATCGCGCGCAAAGTTGCTGCTGCGACATAGAAGTTGGGATTTTCGCTATCCGTGGGGATTTCAATGTCTACAGGGGTCGCGCAGATGCTGAAACTGTCCATCACTGTCATGTCCGGTACATGCACTTCAATTATCTGCCCTAGCGCCCCGATGATATAGACACTGCTTTCGGTTGGGCTGTACTCTATTTCGAAGTAACCTGCAGAAGAAGGGTTGCCAATGGGGAAGACACCCGTCTGCTGGCGAGTTTCAAGGTCGAAACGGATAAGCAAACCTTCTGTGGTGGCCACAATGAAGCAGTCGGTAATGACACATAGAGACCTGGCTCCTGAAATGCCTTCAACTGTATGAACAATTGAGAGATCCGGTGGTTGAATAATGTTGATCCCCGCTTTGAGTGTATGGTCGAACTCCGTAAGATCGGTACAGCCTGGAATTATCAGAAGTGCTGCTGCAGCACAAGTTATCTTGTATATCTTTACCATGTTATCCCCGCAGACAGAACAAAATGCCGAGCTGGAGACCAGGCTCTCGGGTTACCCGCAGCGCCGCCGGGCTCACCGCTTGAGTGGAAGAGCTCCGTATCGTAAATGTGAACCACGTTTCTTCTGTCGAAGATATTGAATATGCCCAGAACCAGCCTCAGCTCCGCTGGGCCTATGCTGAACATTCTTGAAAGGACGACATCAGTCTGCATGGAAAAGGGATGCCTCTCTGTGTTGGTTTCGATAAGTTCCGCTTCCACCGGTGGAAGCGTATAGGGCATACCGCTGCCGTAATTCCAGGAAACACCGAATCTGGTGTTCTCCAGCGGATGAATTCCAGCTACCCGGGGGCCCTCGGATTCAAAAGAACGTAGTTCAATGGATGCTGATGCCGTATGTGCCTGATCCCAGTCAAGGTAATTATCCTCATTGGAAATGTACAGAACTCCCATCTCAGCATAATTGTACCGCTCAAGCATTGATGAGTATTTGCCCTTGGCAACGGAAAGACTATACGAGAGCTGCCCTGAAAGATTGCTTCCCGCCCTCCTGTTAAGGGTTGTTTCAATGCCTCTTACCATTCCATGGCTGTCGTCGTTTGTAAACACGTAGTATGTGCCCTCGCTATGGTCTTCCGTATTCACCAGGCCTGTCATATCCTTGTAATAGGCTGCCAGTGAGAATTCGGTGAACCTGTCGATAAAATGCCTTATCCCTACTTCAAAGACCTGGGTCATCTCTGCATCAAGATCGGGATTGCCGGCTACTATCTTGTCCCCGGCAAGGTTGTAGGATGTTTGAACGTACAAGCAGTTCATTGAAGGCATCTGAAAATGGTGTCCGTATGTCGAGAAAAGAACGGAATTTTCGCTGAAGGGAACGGAGAAGCCTACCCTTGGACTGACATGCCATTTTGTTTCAACCTGGACCTGCTGGGCGGCTTCCGAATCGAATACAGAAGTATTGGGATTGAACATATCGGCCCTGAGGCCGGCCGTTGTTATCACTCCCCCTCCGAATCTGTAGCTTCCCTGGAGATAGCAGGAGCCCGAATGAGGGTAAGCGTTCCACTGAGAAATTAATGTATTGCCGTAGTTCTCTGCGTAGATACTGTACTGGTACAGATCAAAGTAATCAGCTGAAACTCCGGCCTTTATACGTGTTCTGGTGTTGGGATTCGAGTCGAAACCCAGCATTATGCTGCTTACCGTTGCTTTGGAATCGAACCATACGTTAGGGTGGGTCCCCGTATGATAGTATCCAAGGGAATCAGCGAGACGCTCTTCAGGCTGATACTGTGTGAACCAGTACAGAGGGTATGTATTTTCCCCTATATAACCCCCTTCCTGGCTGCGGATACGGTTCCAGTTCTGGAACTTCATTATGCCCATCGTGAGTTTAAGGGAGGTTTCGCTTCCAAGGAGCTGCGTGGCGTTGAAGGTAATCCCGATTGTCTCGCTGAAGCGGATAGGAAGGGCGTAATCCTGGCTTCTTCCGAGGTATGCACCATTATTGATATAGGCTGGAAGATGGTATCTGGACCAGGCCCATTCATTCCATCCAGTTTTCCTGCTGGAACCCAGGACGGTGAGAGCGAAGCTGGTTCTGTTAAGAGGCCTGTAGGTTAATTTGGCAACACCAGAGATGTCATTCTGCCAGTTGTTTTCCCATCTGTCGCGGGTATCCAGAGTGTCCCTGCCGCTTAGCGAGAACTGTCCGGACGCGCTGAACCGCATCTGTCCCGGGATATGGATTCCAATGGCAGGAAGCAGATTATCCGTAATGGGTTCAGGACCCGATACGGAAACCTCAATACCGGTAAGCCCGCTTCTGCAGAGCTCCACATCCGCTTCTTCTACGAAAAGCTGGTCCCCGGATTCAAAGGAAGTGGTTGTTATATCTCCGTGGCGGAATATCAGTGAGCCGTGGTACCTGTCAGCACCTTCCTTTCCGATGAGGTTAACAACTCCCGACATGGAATTCCCATATTCAGCACCAAGCCCACCGGTCATCAGGGATGCGTTTGATATTGCACCCAGCGGCAGTTCAAGGTTGAATCGGTTGTCTATAGGGGAACGGATTGAGACACCGTCAAGAAGATACTCCACCTCTCCGCTGCGGCCGCCGCGCACATGTACCTCACCGTGGCTGGTAACCACGCCTGGCTGATCGGTCACCACATCTACAATACTCCTGGAGGTTATCGTTCTTATCTCAGTGAAGTCCATCAGATGCAGGGTAGCTGGAACGTCCCGAAGGATATGTATTCTTGACTCCTGAACGGTGATGACGGTTGAACCAGTGGGGTCGAAAGGAAGATTGAAGTCAATCCTGCTGAGCTGGTCGGCAACCACAAGAACACCCTCCATTCTGGAGGAGGCCCTGCCTACCATACTTGCGGTTACGGAGTAAATGCCCGGAGGAACCCCTGCAATTATGTACTCTCCAGCGGCATCCGTCATTGTGCCCAGGTAGGTACCCTCTATCATTACGGTGGCTCCGACAAGCGGATTTCCCTCCGTATCCGAGACGAACCCACCTATGATTCCGGTTGTATCAGCATAAACGGAACAGGTGAACAGCAAGAGTAAAAGAATGAGCATTTTATTCAAGATAGTATTCCTCCGCTAAAGTTAATAAATCATAGCGTAAATACCCAGATGATGCAATCACAAATCCATGCCGGGGGGCACCACCGTGTTCGCCGTAACTGGTCGCCCGAACTATTGCTGGTACTTGAAGCAGCCGATGTCGTAGCCGCTTCCTGAAGGCCTTGGCAGGCCATCCCGACATCACTGGAATCAATATCTACATTATCACTGTTCCATACACCAATACCGGAGGATGCTGTATTTCATGAAATAACCCCTTTCGATATTAACTATCAAGAGCCTCACGTACTTTGACAGCCAGATCCTTGTTTCTGAATGGTTTCTGGATGAAAATCACCCCCTCCTCAAGCACTCCCTGGTGGGCGATAACGTTGGCTGTGTAGCCGGACATGAACAGGCGCTTTAGGTTCGGATAGAAGGACAGAAGATTCCTTGCCAGATCCCCTCCGTTCATCTCGGGCATAACGACATCGGTCATGAGGAGATCGATCTCACCGGGGTGCGCCTTCGCAAGGCTGATAGCCTCGCCCGGTGTGGAGGCACTCATCACTGTATAGCCCTGATGTTCAAGCATCATCATGATAAGCTGAAGGATCGATACTTCATCTTCCACCAGAAGGATGGTTTCCTGTCCCCCTTTGATCGGTTCTACGGTTACTTCCTTCTGTTCCGCTGCAGCACTGGCTGTAAGCCGGGGAAGGTAGATCTTAAAGATCGTTCCGTAGCCCGGTTCGCTGTATACATCGATGAATCCATTGTTCTGCTTAACGATACCGTAAATCGTGGAAAGCCCCAGGCCGGTCCCTTTACCCACCTCCTTTGTTGTGAAGAACGGTTCAAAAAGATTGCGCTTGGTTTCGCTGTCCATGCCGCATCCGGTATCGCTTATGGTCATAAGCACATACTCCCCGGGATAGAATCCGGGATGGCCGGCGCAGTAAGCATCGTCAGGATTGGCGTTTTCCGTTTCGATGGTGATCTTGCCAAAGCTGCTGATGGAGTCCCGTGCGTTGACACAAAGGTTAACCAGTACCTGATTTATCTGTACAGGATCCAGATTTACATGCCACAGATCCGTTCCGGGCAGGAAGGTCAGATCGATGTTCTCACCGATTAATCGCTGAAGCATTTTGAGCATTCCATCCACTGTACGGTTCAGATCGAGCACCCGTGGAGCGATGGTCTGCTTGCGGGCGAAAGCCAGAAGCTGCCGCGTCAGATCAGCGGAGCGCTCGGCGGCAGTACGGATCTCACTCAGATGAGTGTGAAGCGGATCGGCCGGGTCCATTTGCCCCAGCGCAATCTCCGTGTGACCGAGTATCACGCCGAGCATGTTGTTGAAATCGTGGGCTACACCTCCCGCCAGCCGGCCGATGGATTCCATCTTCTGAGCCTGGTGCAATTGTGCCTCTAGTTTTGTCTGTTCGGTGATATCGATAAAGGCGGCAAGTAATCCTGTATAGATACCATTCCGATAGTGTGGAACACCGCTTACAAGAACAGATATCCTTTCTTTGTTCTTCTTGATCAAATCCATCTCGTAGCGATTGGTTTCCCCTTGATTTCTTCTTCTATTAGCATCTCCCACGATTTCAATCTGATCATCAGGAACAAAGACATCCCATTTATTACCAAGTAGTTCGTCCTCTTCATATCCCAGCATTCTCAACATGGCAGGATTAGCGAATTGAAGTATACCTTCGTCATTCTCAAGAATGATTCCTTCAGAGAGATTGTTAACAATCGATTCATTAAACTTTTCCAGCTCCAGTACCTGATTCTTAGCCCTCACGCGCTCGCTGACGTCCCTGAATATCCCTACAGCAGAAACACTGGTGTCATTCTTGAAGAGGTCATTCCCGCTGCCTTCCACAGTGATTTCACGACCGCTTTTTGATACGAAAACCGTTTCAAAGTTTACGGTTTCACCATCTAAGACTTTTTTCAACCGTTCCATGGTCTGCGCTATTTTGTCGTCAGGAAGAATATCGCTGATGCTAAGTTCCATCGCTTCTTCCAGCGTGTATTCCAGGGTTGCCAGCCATTTCTTGTTCACCGAAAGGAATTTGCCGGTTGGGCCGACGATCTGGATGAGATCGTTTGCATTGTTGAACAGATTGAAATACCGTTCTTCACTGGCACGAAGTTCCTCTTCCATGCGGTTCCGCTCGGTGATATCACGCGATGATCCCTGAAGTCCGATAAACCGTTTGTTTTCATCAATAAGAATTCGGGATACCGTTTCAATAGGAAGTTCCCTGCCATCTTTATGAAGTATCATCATCTGATCTGTTCTCTGGTATTTTTCATTTTTCAGATCATCGACCAGCAGCTTCTTCATGGATCTGTACTCTTTTTTATTGCAATGGTCCCACAAAGAACTGCCAACCCATTCCTCCGGCGTGAATGCAAATATCGAATAGACGGCTCGATTCACATAAGTGAATCTTAAGTTTCCGTCCATCTTCCAGATGCAATCAAGTGAATTGTCAGCTAACAGGCGATACTTTTCTTCGCTAAGCTGTATGGATTCCTGCGGTATGTGCTGCCTGATAATCTCTTCAAGTTCAGAAACGCGTTTCTTCAATTCGGCATTATTGCGGCGTAACTCTGTTTTGTCATTCTTGTCGGGCATGTTCGATGTCATCCTCCTGTTAAGGTACAACCCTCCACACCGCATGACCCCAAAGTGTATGGCTTGCAGGAGCAGATTCCCCGGATTCCCTGCCCGAATTAAACCAGCTGAATTTATTCATGTATATGATATATTCAAGAAGCTATAAAAACAATGGGAAGGCAGCACCTCTACAGAATTCCATATAACGATATATGTTTTCCGCTTTCTGATGAAAAACGCCCCCGTTCCCAGTTTCCCCATCTATTGACCAGCTTCATGCCGGCGGCCCTTGCCATCATGTCCAGCTCCGATGGCCAGGTGTATCGAATAGTTACGGGGTAAAGCCGTACACCGGTATCTGTCAGTATCACATGCTGGCTGGTGACCAGCTGATTGAGCGGATCATGCCGAGAAACATCGATTTTAACACTGTTCTCATCAACATTCGTAGCACGTACGCTCTGGCCTCTATCGAATCTCCCGATATCGGGAACAAAAGCCTCTATCAGAAAAACCCCTTCGGCAGTCAGCCTGCGCGCAGCGTTCTGAAGGCATTTCAACTGCTCTTCCTGCGTAGTTAAGGAGAAAAAAGTATTGAATACAACGAAGATAAGGTCGTAGCTGCCTTCAGCGGGCACGTCCGAGAAATCCCCTATTGTGACCGGGATATCCTTTCCGCCAGGTTTTGCATGCAGCTTCCTGACCATGGATACAGAAGCGTCGATACCGGATATGTCGATACCCTTTTCCTTCAATGGCAATGCTATGCGGCCGGTTCCGATACCCAGTTCAAGAACGCGTCCGTGATGTGCCAGGCCGCTCAGCAGGGAGATCGAGGACTCATCAGGAGAACTGTACCAGTCGTCGTAAATATCAGCTATTTTCTCGCCGTAGGTTTCAGGCCGGTATTTTTCCATGAATCCGATCCTCCATTTCAGCGGTATCACAGACCGCTATGCTCAATTATTCATTTCGCCTGAATCCTGATAACAGTCTCTGCCAGAATCCTGCCTTTGTTTTTTCAACGGTGGGGTAGCTGGCTATATAAGATTCAGCCTTGTAGTCTCTGCCCAGCATAAATGCTACCCATTGCTGCAGCGACAGGGCTTTCCTTCCATCTGGTTCATGTCCGACAGTTGCAGCAACATCGCTACAAATAATCTCATCGTACAGCTTGCCCGAATCATCGGCTCCGACCTTCACCAGCCGTTTGTGGAATGCCAGCATTCTCCATTCCAACGAAAAATAGTTCCATTTAGCACCGCAGTTGCTGCAGGTGTACGAGCTATCAAGGCCCCAGGACTTTTCGCAATCATCTATCCGTTCAAAACAGGCTAATTTCAGAGCTGATTCAACAAGCTGATTCTGAATATTGTCCTGCCACCCCGGCCCCTGCTGCTTTCCAGCCCAGTACACGAACTGTTTGATTCCGCACGGGCACCCTTTGTCCGTGTAGTACTTGTCCAGAACATACTCTACCTTAATCCTGCTGTTCTCTATATGCCTTTTGATTGCGGCCCTGTCCATTGTGTTCATTAATCCGATTTGTGCAGGTCACATATCAACTGTCCTCCGGATGCCACATTGTCCGGAGAGTTTTCCTGAAGCAGGACGACTATGGTATTCTCCGGTAATCCGAAGAGAATACTTGCGGCGGAGGTTACTTCTTTCACGAACTTCCGCTTCTTGTCAATATCCGCAACCTTTGGTCCATCAATTCTGATAACAGGCATTCCGGCCCTCCTCTGCTTTCACTGCGGTAATTATTTGTTGTTTGAATATGAGTACAATTTGTTAATTCTGCTAAGAAAATAATCTCTGCTCCATAGCTGAACGGTTTCAACTTCTCTCTCAGGAAGAAATCTTAAAACATCATCCTTTGCAGCACTCCAATCCAGAGAGTCAATTCTTTCGATGAGAGCAAACTTAAGCCATGATGGAGTTACGTGAATATCACTATCTTCCCAGGGACCGGTCTGAATAAGAGTGCTTTGCAGATACTCAAGGTCAGGTTCAACGTGTTTTGATATGAACCACTGAAAGTCGAACAGATCACGCCCCTTCGTATATTGTCTGCATAGTAAAGCGTGACATTTCCCGGCGAATAAACAGCTGATAGTTGGGATCTGTAATCGATACGGAAGAGGGAAATCAAGAAAGGATGTCTCCGTAGACAATCCTTCAGGCGGGTTAGTATCAATTTCCAGCCTGATCCTGATTTTTCTTCTGGGGTCTTGCGTATGTGTAAATGAGATAAGATCAGAGAAAGAGCCCTGTCTGACAAGCATTTTCTTCACAGGACTGATCTGGTTTTCTTTATTCAAAAACTCAGGTTCAAAACCATACAGATTGCATCGATTGACGATCTTTTTCGCGTATGTACTCCAGTCGAATCGTGGTTGTGCGTCCAGCATGACAAAGTTGAGATCTTCTGAAAATCTTCTCAACCCGTGAACAAGTCTGAGACAGGCTCCTCTCTGGAAGACAGCCAGGTTGAAAAAATCCGTATCAGAAAGCCCCGAAAGAATCACTTCCTGAAGAATCTCCCTCAAAGCATCAAACTCCCCCTCAGCCGTTTCGGCGTTATATCCTTTCAGTCTTTCCTCAAGAATTCTGCTCATTGAAACAACTCCTGTTCCAGTTTCCGCATATACTTCTGAACGCGGCCTGATCTGAATACAGAGATAATCAGCTCGAAATCTTTCCGTTCAATTGTCTTAAGTTCATCTTTATCCACCCGGAGACTTTCAGTGATAAATTCAATGCCTGTCCATTGCAGTTTACGTTCGTATACCATATCAGCAAGCGCACGAAGGGCGGAAGCTACAAGAAATGACTGTAAACCTGCATCGACTCGTTCAACCAATGTAAGAAAATCTTTTATCCCTAGAGGGATATGAACGTACTCGAATCTTCCAAGTTCGGTTTCAATGACTCTACTTCGCGAAGAGCGGACAGCACTGCTGATAACCGGAACACTTTCGGGAATGAATCCATGAAATGACAAAGCACTCTCGAAAGAAACGTAACTCTCCCTAACCATCTGATTCGCCAGGTGAAAGGAAACAGGTTTCCGGCTTCTATATTTCGAACAGAGAATATAGATACCTCTTCTGAGGCGAATTAGTTCTCCTGCAGACATGGCTCTGTAAACAAGGCTTTGAATTCGCTTTGGGCTGCCATTGAGAACGTGATAAAGATCGTCAGTACGAATTACACGATCCCGAAATCCAGCTTCGATCAGCTTTTCAATAGAAGCAAGCATATATACCCTTTTGTATAATACCCTCATAATTTGAGTGTATCGTACAGAAATCTAGCGTATTCCGCATCCAATGTCATCACCCTGGCTGTATGATGTTTTCAAGAGGTCAGCCATTCTGAACTGTAATAGAGAATTGCATTTACAATCAGCTTTATGGCATGCCTGGAGGGAGTCAGTAGTAAACATCATAGAATGACGCCACCATCTTCACAATAGAACCAGGTTCAGCTTCAGAGGAGAGGTAAAGGGCCCACACGTAGCGGTTATAACCATCATCAACGTCATCGATTATCAGATCAATAATTCCGTCTCTGTCAAGATCACCAGCCCACACAACTGAAATGTAATTAGAACCGTGCAGAGCGCCTGGATGAGTCTCTGTAATATGCTGGCATATCTCATGATCAGAGAGAAACAGTCCCTCTTCAGTGGTGAACAGCCGGGTTTCCTGCACACCCGGAGCATTCAGGACTATGGAGGTATCGGGACTCAGGTGTTCGTAATCATCCAGCGCAATGGATACTGGCCCCTCCGTGAAAACAGATTTTGAAGACCATATATAAAACTTAGGCCTCTCTGATTCATTGAGAGCTTCAACATATGTGCCGGTGGGTCTCTCCCACTCTTCCACAGTTGTTCCTTCTGGTGTGAGGAGGAGTTCTACTGTCCGGAGCTCGGAAACGGAATCCGTTTCAAAGAGCGCAAACCAGGCACCTTCCGATATACCTTCTATTTCATTGACGTCGCCATCGATGTAATTCAATAAGAACGTGTAACCGCTGTGATCCCCTCGAGGAAATCCTGCAAGAAGCATCATCAGAAACAAAAATCCAGTCATATCAGCTAAGTCCTTTCAATTCGACGGATACTCCGTATCGATAAACAGAATTCTCTGAACCATTCCCTCATCCTCGTGAACAGCGATAAAATCCCTGCACCATGGATTGATATAAAAGGTGAGGAACTCGTCAGGCAGGAATTCAAGGTCCAGTTCCGCCCTGTAAAGCAGTTCTCCCTCCGGAATACTCCAGACATCGAAGACCGGCGTGGACTCGGTACCGCGAAGCACCCACAGGTTACCCTCCCAGCCCAGCCATATGCCGTCTATTGGTGGCATGAAAGTATCCGGATCGTATATCCACTGCATTACATCGGTGGTTCCCATTCCGGTGAGGTATTCCTCTATATGCCGTTTCTCCAGAGCTATTTCTTCTTCAGTTTTGTAAGTAATGGGAAGATCGAGTGACAGAGTGTCGAAGGGCACAGCGTCAGCCCCGCAGCATACTATCCTGTACTGAGGAATATGCCGCTGCACCATGTAAAGGTTCCCATCAAGGTCCCCGCAGAAATAGTGTGAGAAGAAGGTTCTGTTCAGAGCATCCGTGTTGTTCTCGGGATCCACAGGAATGCAAATGGAATCGGTCATGAACTCCGCCTGAAACTCTCCCTCAAGATCGTAGCTTGCTATAAACTGCCTCAACATATGTGATGGTTCACGCAGAAATTCATGCCAGCGCACAGCAACTGTACCCGGTCCTGTAACTGTATGGTGGGTTGGCCAGTTACCCGAATGTATAAAGATATGGCTCAGCCATTCTCCCCGGCTGTTGTAAAGCCCCAGGTCGGTAATATCCTGGATGATCATTGAACCATCGGGAAAAAGCTCCACCCACTGCGGCATAACCAGCTCTCCCGGTCCGTCGCCTCTTCCGCCGATATAGCCTGAATACTCTCCCTCTGGAGTGTACTTCCGAAGCTGGGCGTAAGACATATCCAATGCGTAGATAACACTGTCCGTTCTGACAGCATCAGCCACATAACCGAACACATAGCAGGAATCCCCCAGCTCTATCCCGATGGTATCGGTAACGCTGAGCTGTATGATCTCTAATTCAGTTTCAGTAAAAGTTTCCGCCTGTTGCCCGCCGCATGCTGCGATAAGAAGAACAACAGATACGGCAAAAATGAAACCTCTATACATCTCATTCCCTCCCCGCACGATTGAATCCAGTCATATCAGTTAAATCCTTTCGTTTTTCCCTGGCTGTTCAATAGAATCTTATGTTCTGACAAATTTTCGCAAGGGTTCATAGTTATACTTATCTGCTGCGTGAAGGGCCGCGATGTACCTTTGTCCGGTATCACCTGTTCTTGATAGATCCTCACTTCCCCATGTGAACCTTGAACAGTTGAGGATGTTTTCAAGAAGCAGATCTGTCATTAACCGTGCATGGCGACCATTTCCGTTGGGAAACGGATGAATCAGCACCAGCCGGTGGTGAAAACGGATAGCGATTTCATCGGGCGGGTACTCCTGTAGTTCTATCCATAAGGCTGCGTCATCGCACAGGTTTGAAAGGTCTATTGAAATCAGGTGCCATGGACAACCGATATTCCTGTCGGTTCGTCGAAAGTGCCCTGCCCATTTCCAGACATTGGCAAACATGCGCCGGTGAAGTTCTTTGACAAATTGTTCATTCAGAATAACTGTCGGTACCGTCCTGTCAAGCCAGGTCAGCGCCTCAACAATATTGTCCTGTTCCCATCTATCCAATTCGCCACGAGTAGTTATATGTGTTAGAAGCAGCCCTCCAGCTTCATCTGGATCAATAGGAATGGCTCCTTCCGGATAATCGAAATCCGGCATCATTCATCCCATAGATTCGATGGAAGCTCATCAATGATTTCTTCGATCATATTGGACAGGATCTCCCGGTTTTCTGCCTTGCCCAGGGCCTGATTCTCAAGCTTCATTGTATGAGAAGCTCTAGCTAAGCGCTTGGCCATAACTCGCCTTGCCCTGCTCCGAATGATTTCTTCAAGGCTCGTTCTGGGAACAAGAGCGTAAACGAAAACACAGTCCAGGGCTTCAGCAGTTCTCCGCAGTGTTTTAAGGGTGACTGAACCATCGATCTCCTGCTTCTCTATGAAGGATGTTCGTTGCTTTGTGACGCCCATACGCTCTGCGAGTTGTCTGCCGCTCATTCCCAGGGCATTTCTGACAGCTCTAATCCAGCCCCTGGGCGGAATCGAGATGCTGAGCAATGGTTGAAACTTTGCTAATGTTACCTGCAGCTGATTTCTTACAAGCTTGTTGTTCATTTTCATACTAACTCCAGTACGTCAACGTATATATTGATAGATACTCCTATATCGACAATACATATATTGACATAACGAAACGATATGTCAACATATATATTTACGATACGTTTTATGCAGATTTCCTCGCCCTTGATAGGATTACTCTCTCTCGACAAGCTCAAGGATGTACACCCGCATATAGTCAGCCGGATTATGATCCCATCCAAGTATCCCCGATTCAGACACTCTGAAACCCCAGTATCTGGCAATGGCCGGAAGAGTAGTCTCAACTTTTCCCTGTAGAATGTCCGATACGGCCAGCCCGCCATCTTAAAGAAAAGTCAGTGAATAGGGAGAAACAAATTCCCCGGGACCCTCACCCGATCTCCAGAACCCTGTATTCAGGGTTTCCATAGACTGTTTTTGTCATTCCGTACTCCTCTGCTGGAAAACAGCTTGGAACAAGGATAGTATTTCTTTTAAATCAGATATAATCTCGTACGATCCTCTGGCCTGACAGATATCAGAGTGATCTCCACGAGAGTCCTGCCTGCTGATCAGTATTGGCATAATTCCTGCGGCAACAGCAGCTTCAACATCCACCTCTGAGTCCCCGACGTAGACCACTTCATCCGGCAGAAGGCCTGTAGCAGACAGTGCAGGTCTGAAAATATCCGGATCCGGTTTCTTCACTCCAGCCTCTCCGGAAATGATGATGGTTTCAAACAGATTGTACAATCCATATTCCGAAAGGTGCTTCCGAACGTGACGGGGGTGGTCAAAATTACTTACCAGCCCAAGTATCATACCCGCTGATCTCAGCTTCTTCAGAACTGGAATGGCAGCTGGATCAAGCGATATCGACTCCTGCCATTTGCCGGCTATAAGGTCCGCAACATGTGCAACGGATTCATCAGATATTTCAATTTCAAGGGAGTTGCAGAAAGTCTTAATGCGTTTCTCGAAAACAGTAAAGTTTTGTCCAGCCAGCGCAGGTTCAGCTTTCCAGAATAACCTGTCACACTCCTTCGCAAACTCTTCTTCAGATAGCGTAAGACCAAGATTATTCAACGAGAAGTAAAACTGATGCAGCCAGTCTGCCCATGCTTTCTTCATATCTCCGTAAACAAGAAGCGTTCCGTACAGGTCGAAGAAAATCCCTCGCATCATCCTGAGCCTCCATCGAAACAGTAAGATTTCCTATTCAGATTGTTCCCAGACCCAGAAGAAGTCTATCGTACTGAATCAGGATATTTTCCACGGGTACGAAGCTGAGGTAGCTTACAACGCTCACCTGCCGGTCTGTCAGCGGGAAGAGCATCAGGGTAAGATTCTCAAGCTCACATCTGGTTCTAAGAAGCGGTTCCCATGTCTGCCAGAGAGCCGCGATCTCCTCCGCAAGCATGCCTCCGTTACCCCAGCTGTACAGCACCGTCATTATCTCCAGATCTGAAAGAGTCTCTCCGATTGCATCTGATTCAACTGGAACAGCAGCGACCGCGCACACCATCTCCCCGTCCTCGGGAAAGAAGATCAGAGCTTCACCGACATGGTTGTAGTACTCCCCGATGAACATCGAAGGATCGCTCATTTCCGATTCGTAATAGATGAAGACATCCTCGTATCCTGCAGATGGATAGTGAATACGATTGGCTGGAACCATACGCCAGAATGGAACAGCCCATGCGAAACAGTCCTCGAGTTCCGGCCCCCTGGTCACGAATGATGCTTCCGTGGATGCATCGGCTGGCGGCTCGACAGATCTAATCGTCAGGTTCTCCCAGACCGCAGTATAAAGGACCCCCGGATCAGTCTCGCAGGCAAGCGAGTCCGGGTAAGGGAGCAGAAGAGTAAAGGATCCATCGCGGATCCTCACGCTGAAAGTACCGGAGCAGTCAGCTCCGTAGAAATACACAACCGGAGCGGTAACCTCAGCCATAGGATACTCCTGGATGTAACCGTACTCGTCGATGTACCCCTCCGGGCACCCCCGGGCTTGAAGGTAAACCTCATCCATTTCTATTACGCCCCACTCATGTATGTAGATCATATCATCGGTGAATTCACCCAGAACCACATTTGCGAGTATGAATGCCAGCAGGATCATACCGGACCTCCCTTTTCAAAATCTGTACTGAATATACATCCGGGGGAATACAACATTCCATCCGCCAGAATGCCGCCTCCTTCCATCGATACAATAGAGTCTTTGTTTCCTCAGAAAAGCGTACACCCATCTTCCATGTGGATTGAGAATTGTATTGACAATTAGCACGATTATGCCTGGTGTCCGCAGGCTTATAAATGTTAGAGATCTGAGCGTATTCCATCGGTTTGTGGGATTATGTGCAGCAAGGAAATGCTGAAAACCAGATACAATACAGGCAGAAGGAACAATCTCCACTTCTGGAGAGACAGAGCCGGCACATCAGTGATCTCATGGCGCGATCACGCTGCCCTCAGATCAATTCAAACCTGACGGTTCCAGAAGATATACAATTCCTGAAACTTGCAGAATAGAGAGCCAGCTTCAAGCTGTATTGGGTGCCATATCCGCATTTTGTTGACCCCATCAGCCCCATACAGTATTATCATTCTGAAACAGACCGATAAATGACGGTAGCGATGTTCCGGGTCTGCCGGAGTGTTCTGAAATGGACCAGAGTCTGCCGTTCTGTCAGATCCGATCGCTGACTGCCGTCTGTTCATGAAGGACCAGACAGAGGAGTTCCCGTTCGGGAGTTCCTCGTCAGTTGAGGGGAGAGAGAGATGAAACTCCTGGTATTAGTTATTTTTACGGGCATCCTCCTGCTGCCCGGTGTCTCTGATGCCGATTGGATAGTGGATAACATGCTTCCTACGGGTCAGATAATCAGAACTTCCCTGTTGCTTGGTTCCGGGAATTCTCCTTATATAGCGTTCTGCGAGGAAGGTGTACTGAGAGCCGGCTTCTGGAACGGGACCGGTTGGGATGTCGTTGATGTCGCTACGGAGGACAATATAAGGGCCTGCAACCTTGCATTGGACAGCTCGGACAATCCTCGGATCGTCTACTGGAGCATATCCGATTACACAATCTACTACGCTGAATGGAACGGAGATGAATGGACCGATACCGTGATCGACGGCGGGGAAGGAGGGATGGCGGGTCCTGACTGCGCCCTCTGCATCGACAGCCTGGACAATCCGATGATCGCCTATCTCTTCCATTCACCTGATCCCCGTCTGTGCTTCGCCGTCAGGGAGGGCTCGGACTGGGTCCTTTCAACCATCGATCCAGACCTGGCAGCAGCTACGACGGTGTCCATGGACCTCGGCGCCGGTGATACCCCCCATGTGGCTTACTACGATCCGTCGATCGGTGATCTCAGGTACGCGGTGAAGGGAGACAGGTTCTGGAACTTATACACAGTGGACAGACTGGGGAACGTGGGGGACGAGGCGTCCATAGCGGTTGACGGCAGCGATCGACCGCACATCTCCTATGTGGACAGAACGATCGGGCTCCTCAAGTATGCGCATTACGACGGATCGGAGTGGCAGGTCTGCACCGTTGACTCGATTGGAGACCCCTTCGCCATTGGGGAGACCTCCATCCAGGTGGACGGGGACGATCTGCCCAGGATAGTCTATTATGATGTCAATTCCACCTATCTGAAGATCGCCAGTTTCGACGGTTCGTCCTGGGAGATAGATTCGGTAGGCCGTCGAGGTCATTCCTCCTGCCTGGCCATTGATAGCGAGAATCGGCCCTGCATCTCGTATTTCAGTTATTCCTACAACCAGTGGGGTCTGGTCTACACTCACTGGGACCCGACGGTTACCGAGACACATGGTAAAACCCAATGAGTCCGGCTCCAACATGACGGTTCTTCTGGTCCTCTGCGTTTTCCTGTCCGTGACTGCATCAGAGGTGCAGCCGGACATCCTGCAGACGATGTTCACCTGCGTTGCCGACAACCCGGAGATGTCCGACAGCCTGCTGGCTGATCTCGAATCCCGTCTGGAGGACGATCCATCCAATATCACTCTTCTGATGGAGAGAGCAGCTCTCCTGGCCAGCAGGGGGGAGATGATCGCCGCCCTGGAGGGTGCCGCGAGAGTGATCGAACTGGAACCCGGAAAACCTGATGGCTACGTCCTCACGGCCGCGCTGGCCCTGCTTGAGAAGGACTTACCGAAGGCATTCGAGTACGCCACCACGGCCATCGATCTGGCGCCCGACTCTGCCGACGCATTCAAGATAAGGATATTGTCCGCACTGGGCACGGGGCAATACCAGCAGGCTTACGAGGACAGCCACAGGATCTCCGAACTCGAACCGGAGAATGCCGACAACTACAGCAACATGGCGGCTCTCGAGGCTCAGTTCGGCCTGTATGACGAGGCTTACACCCACTACACTCTCGCCCTTACTCTGGGCCCTGACTCGGTGCGCTACCTCTGCAACCGCGGGTTGCTGCTGATGAACGTAGGACAGGCGGAAGAGGCCCTGGAGGATTTCAACCGGGCGGTATCCCTGGATTCCACCTGTGCGCATGCCTACGCGGTCCGTTCCCGATACTACCTGGAATCATCGTTCCGGGACGTGGATCTGGCCCTGGAAGACCTGGATCGCGCTATAGAGCTGGAACCGGACAACTCCCTCCGATACCGTCAGAGAGCTGCGGCCTACTACTATCACCTCGGAGACTTCGAATCGACCATAGAGGACATGGACAGGGCCGTAGCTGCGGGCCCTCTGGATCCGGAAGTGGTACACGCCAGGGGTGTGTTCTACATGGAGCACGGAGACTGGGACTGGGCCATCGCCGACTTCGACAAGGCTCTGGAGCTGAATCCCCAGTACGCTCATGTGCTGGTCAACAGGGCCATGGTCCTGCTTGAATCCGGATCACCGGAGGATGCCATAGAAGACCTTTCAGAGGCCATCAGTATAGACCCGACCTCCTTTGCCCGGGCCTACTATTTCAGGGGAATCATATACGAGCAGAACGGCGATCTGGAAAGTGCCAGGGCAGACTACGAGGCTTGCCTCGACATGACTGACGATCCCATGCTGGAGTTCTATG
>JAUWSQ010000067.1 GCA_030609965.1 Candidatus Fermentibacterota bacterium | reverse complement strand
GAATTATCAAGGAAGAAGACCCTCGAAGAGGCTGGAGGTATAGATTACCTCGCATCCCTGACAGACGATATTCCACTGCTTTCGAATGTGATTCAGTATATAAAGATCATCAAGGATAAAGCTATGCTTCGTCAGCTCATCAAGGTGAGCAGGGAGAATATAAATGAAGTCCTCGAAGGCACCGAGGATGTCGAGATAGTTCTTGATACAGCTGCCAGCAAGATCATGGGGATAACGGAATCAAGGGCATCGGGGGATTTTAAACCCATATCGCAGCTTGTTTCCAGGGGTATCGAGGAGCTTGAAAAACTGCGAAATGCCAAGGGTTTCGTTACCGGGCTCTCCACCGGATTCAAAAAGCTGGATAAGATGACCACAGGATTCCACCCCGGTGAACTGATAATTCTGGCCGCTCGCCCGGGCGTAGGCAAGACAAGCATGGCCCTGAATATGGCTGCCCACATCGCGAAGGAAACGGGGCAGGGTGTTGCCATTTTCAGCCTGGAAATGTCCGACGCAATGCTCACGCAGAGACTGCTCTGTGCCGATGCTCATATAGGGACAAAACCGATCATAGAAGGGACCCTTTCCCAGGAATCCTGGTACAAGCTTCAGGCGGCAGCCGACAGGCTTCAGAGGTTGAAGATCTTCATCGATGATAAAGCCGGTATCGGTTCGATGGAGATACGATCGAAGGTCAGAAGCCTGAAAAGACGGGAAGATATCTGCATGGTCTTCGTCGATTACCTTCAGCTGATGCGCGTCGACGGGAAAACTGAGAACAGGCAGCAGGAAGTAGCACGCATAACAGGAGACCTGAAAGCGCTTGCCAAGGAGATGAAACTTCCCGTGATGGCGCTTTCTCAGTTGAGCCGTATGGCTACAAAAAGAAGCGGTGCTCCCCAACTAAGTGACCTCAGAGAAAGCGGAGCCATCGAACAGGATGCCGACCTCGTAATGTTCCTTCATCAGCCGAAGATGTATGCAGACACAGATGGAGAGTTCGAAGATCAGATGGATTTTCTCAGAATAGAGACTATGCTGAAGATAGGAAAACAGAGAAACGGCCCTCTGGGTGTAGTGAATCTGTTGTTCAAGACCGATATTACCCGATTTTTCCCTCTTGAGCAGGACGAGTTTAATAACTAAGGAGCAGATTGGTCAGAAAGAGAACGCTGTTCGTCTGTAACGAGTGTGGAGGTGATGCAGCAGGGTGGTCCGGAAAGTGTCCGCACTGCGGGGCATGGAACACCATGGTGGAGGAAGTGATCGTAAAACTTCCCGGGAAGCCATCCTCCAGGGGGCTTTTATCACTTCCGGTTCCACTCACAGAGATTCCGGAAGTTTCCGGCGAGAGACTTATAACATCTATTGAGGAGCTGGACAGGGTTCTTGGCGGTGGTGTTCTGAAGGGATCGGTAAACCTTGTAGGAGGCGAACCGGGTATTGGAAAGAGTACCCTGATGCTTCAGCTTTCATCGGAACTTGCGCGCAAGGGGGAGAAGGTCCTGTATGCTACCGGTGAAGAATCCCCCGAACAGGTCGCCCAGAGGGCGCGCAGAATTAATTCTCTCCAGGATAACGTGATAATCCTTGCGGCAACTGACCTTGATACAGTCCTGAATAATCTGGTGAGTTCGGAGTGTTCCGTTATAGTTGTCGATTCCATCCAGACACTCTATTCTGCTGATCTATCCAGTGCTCCCGGTTCAGTCTCACAGGTGAGACATTGTACATCGGAGTTGATAAGAGTATGTAAAACAAAGTGTTTAACCGCTTTCATAGTTGGCCATGTAACCAAGACAGGTTCACTTGCAGGACCGAAGGTTCTCGAGCATCTTGTAGACTCTGTTATATATTTTGAGGGAGAGGGTGATCGATTATACCGTCTCCTGAGGGCTGCCAAGAACCGTTTTGGTTCAACAAACGAGCTGGGTGTGTTCTAAATGACAAAGGAAGGATTGAAAAGCATAAGTGAAGTATCATCCTATTTTCTCAGGAGGGATAATGCCTGCCGCAGCGGCACGGTAATTACTGCGGTGATGGAAGGAACGAGACCGTTCCTGGTAGAGGTACAGGCCCTGACAAGTACTACCAGGTATGGTTACCCGCAGAGAAGTGTAAACGGGATGGATTCGCGCAGGCTGCCGATGCTTCTGGCAGTACTGGAAAAAAGGTGCGGGATGGATTTAGGCAACCAGGACGTTTACGTAAACGTTGCAGGAGGCGCAAGCCTGACCGACCCCGGGGCCGATCTGGGTGTTTGTCTTGCCGTTGCATCAAGCAGACTGGAAAAACCGGTTAGAGAAGGCATTACTGTCAGCAGCGAGATCGGGCTCGGCGGAGAGCTCAGACCGGTAACACATTTTGATCTTAGACTAAGAGAGGTTCTCTGTCTGGGATTTTCAGGGCTGGCAGGAGCCGCGGAAGACGCGTCGAACGCCGGCAAAGGAGCAGAGGGTTTCAGCAGTTTAATCGATTCAATAGGAAGCCTTCTCTCAAGTCGAAAGGAAAAAGGAGGAGATTGGTTATGAAAACTTCGGGCTGGGAAGTACGTATACTTTTCATTCTTGTTCTCGGCCTGCTGGGGACATTCGCATTCGATGGGCTTGCGCCCTCCCCATGGTACGGACTCACGGGTCTGGGGATCGGCATCTTTGCCGTTATCCTGCAGATTGTATTTGTTAAAATTCCTGCAGATGAGATCATTTACACAACTGTAGGCGCGATTATCGGTCTGGTTGCAGGTATTCTGGTTATGCTGGCTCTGCGCATGGGAAATCTCCCGTCGCCTGAACACGGCGTAACACCGCTCTTGATGATACCTTTTGCATTCTCGTACATATTCGGCCATGTGGCGTTTACAAAAGGTAAGAAGCTCGGACTAATGGAGACTGCAAGGGAAAAAGAAACTTCGGCAACACCGCTGCTGGTTGACCTTACCGCTATTGTCGACGGCCGGATCGCGGATATGATGCTTGCAGGGCTTATCAGAGGCCCCTTCATTCTTCCTGCTTCAATTAAGAATCGGCTTGAAGAGATGAGCGATTCCGAGGATATAATCGAAAGGGGCAGGGCCAGAAGAGGAATGGAGACACTCGAGCGCCTGGAGGAGGCCGCAGGTAATTCCGGAGGACTTGAATATATGGACTTCGGGAAGCTGGAGAGAGAGCGTTTCCGTATGCTTGAGTATCTCAGAAGAGAAAATGTATCTCTACTCAGCAGCGACGTAGATATCCTTGATATCGCCGTTAAGGAAGGCAATCACGTCATCAACCTTGAAGAGGTGGGACCCGCGGCCAGGCCCGTAACATTACCCGGGGAAATCCTTTCGATAAGACTGGTGCGAAAGGGAAGGAATCCCAGACAGGCTGTCGGTTTCATGGATGATGGAACCATGATCGTAGTAGAGGGTGCTGAAGAGATGCTGGGTAGTACCGTTGAAGCTCAGGCTCACACGACTTTCAGGTCTTCCGGTGGAACCATGGTCTTCGCCAGAATGTGCAAGGACATCAGCGACGACGGAGCAGATGAGATATTGGCCGGAAGTAAAATTAAGAACTGAATCGTATGCAGAAGAATACCTGGGGAGCTGTGATAGTAGCTGCCGGATCGGGCACCAGATTCGGTTCAGGAGTACCCAAGCAATTCCTGAAACTCCGCGGCAGAACCCTGATTGACTGGTCGATAGATGCATTCTCCGCTATTGAGGAGATCGGGGAGATCATTGTGGTTACCCCGCTCGACAGTAATCTATGGGAGCCCATCTGGGATCCGCCTGCAAGTGTGAAGACGGTTCCGGGAGGCCTGAGACGTCAGGATTCTGTTCTTGCCGGCCTTCTCGCACTCAAATCATCCTCCCGGGTACTTGTGCACGATGCGGCACGCCCCCTTATTTGTGGTTCTCTTATCAGGAGAGTCATGAAAGGCACAGAAAATTCGGGGGCTGCCGTACCTGTCATCCCCGTTCGGGATACGGTTAAGAACATAACATCCTCTTCCTTCGTTCGCGGCACTGTTTCAAGGGAAACACTTGGAATGAGCCAGACACCCCAGGGATTTACGCTCGATGTTCTGCTGCACGTTCTGAAGAAAGCGGATGATGTGACCGACGAGTGTGAGGCAATGGAACTTGCCGGACATTGCGTACTTGCGGTAAATGGTGACACTGGGAATATGAAGCTTACAGATCCACAGGACCTGACGATGTTGGAATTTATGACAGGGGGGATTATGGAAAGCAGAACCGGAATCGGACTTGATTTTCACCCCTTTGAAAAGGGAATACCGTTTGTGGTCGGCGGCTGCAGTATTGAAGCGGAATCCGGTCTTTCGGGCCATTCCGATGGAGATGCTGTGCTTCATGCACTTGCTGACGCTCTTCTCTCCGCATCCAGGCTGGGGGACATCGGTTCGCTCTTTCCCCCCGAAGACGACAGGTGGAAAGGTGCTGACAGCGCCATTCTTCTGGAAAAAGTATGCAGCCTTGTCCGGGCTGAGCACTGGGAGATCAGACAGATAGATGCTACCGTTATTTCAAACTTTCCGAAGATCGCGCTTATCCGTGAGAAAATGATGGGACGGATAGCCGGAATAACCGATACTGAACCGGAAAGAATTTGGGTAAAGGGGACAACCACCAACACACTGGGTGATATTGGGAGAGGCAAAGGCCTGGGCTGCATGGTTATGGTCAAGATAGAAAGAAGCACTGACGCTGATGGGACGATGAATCGTTGATCGAGAGTATACTTGAATATCTTGCGAATAACCCGCCTGGAGCGTGGGCTGGACCGCTTCTGGTAGTGATCGCCTTCGTGGAAACCCTTTTTCCTCCGATTCCCGGAGACATCCTCTTCATAGTCATTACCGGATGGGCAGTTTCAGGGGGCCTATCTCTTATGATGGCAACTGTATGCGGAGTAACAGGTTGTTTTCTGGCCAGCTGTATTCTGTTCTATGTCGGGCACAAACCCGGGAGACAATTCGTTGAAGGTTGGCTAAAGAGGAAGGTTGAACCGGAAAGAATCGACCGGGCTAAATCCATGATCGCACATCGCGGACCTTTAATTCTTGCCTTCAGCCGATTCATTCCAGGTGTAAGATCCCTGCTTGTTTTCATGGCGGGATCCTCGGGCATGCGGTTTGCTCCCGCAGCAGTTCCCATAGCTTTCAGTGCTATAGCATGGTACCTTTTTCTTTCTATCGCCGGCTCAATATTCGGAAGCAATTTGCAGGCAGCAGAGGGATTCATGAAGCACTTCGAGATATGGCTCTGGATCATTCTGGGCATTGCCTTTTTCATTTTCCTCATTACGAGAATCCGCACAGGGAAGAAGAGAAGATGAGGATACTATTCGCCGCCTCCGAGGCCTATCCATTCGCCAGTACAGGCGGATTGGCTGGTGTAACAGGTTCCCTTCCAAAAGCCCTTGCAGATGCCGGGCATGATGTAAGCATTATCATGCCTCTTTATCGTGATATTGAGAAAGTCAAGGATTTCAGATGGATCAGCGGAGAATTCTCAACTTCGGCTGGAGAGAAGTTCGGCCTTGCCGAATCGGTAATCCCCGGAACCGGTATTCCTGCATATTTCGTAAGCAAGGATGAATACTTTCATAGACCTGGGATATACGGTCCCGATGATTCCAGTGCTTTCGACGATAATGCAGTACGGTTCTCCTTTTTCTGCAGAGCAGCAGTAGCATTTCATGAGAACCTCAGAAAACCACCGGACATAATCCATTGTCACGACTGGCAGACGGGGCTTATTCCCGCGTATATGAGGAACAGCATCAGACCGGCAGTCGTATTTACAATTCATAACATGCATTTTCAGGGAAACTTTCCACCGGAGGAATACGGATCTACCTATCTTCCCCGCTCGCTGTTCACGATGACCGGCCTTGAATTCTTCGGAACGTTCAGTTTTATCAAATCAGGAATTGTCTATGCCGATCAGATTACCACCGTAAGCAGAACCTATGTGGATGAGATCCAGAAGCCTGAGTTTGGCGAAAGCCTTGATGGCCTTCTGCGCGAACACTCCACCGATCTTACCGGGATAGTGAATGGTATCGATTACGATGCGTGGAATCCTGAAACTGACGGGACCCTGGCAGCTTCGTACAAAGCAGATTCGATTTCTCCGAGAAGAAAATGCAGAAGAGAATTGATGAAAACTCACAACCTGAACGCAGGCAGCGGAGAGCTTATCGCCGGAGTTGTATCAAGGCTGACACGGCAGAAGGGATTGGATCTTCTGTTTCCCATAATAGGCAGGCTGGCAGAAAGGGGTGTCAGGTTCGTAATACTGGGCACCGGTGACGAGTTCTATATGGAAAGGCTTTCGGCACTGGCCCTGGAACATCCCGGCAGTATATCGGTAAATCTGAGATACGATGAGACAATGGCCAGACGGATATTTTCCGGCTGCGATATCATATTGATGCCCAGCAGATTCGAGCCCTGCGGTCTTGCCCAGATGATGGGGATGCGGTACGGTGCTGTTCCGCTCGTCAACAGCACGGGAGGACTCGCTGATACAGTTATCGATGAGCAGGACAGCGGATTCGGTTTCGTAATGAACAGAGCCGACCCGGAAGAGCTGAACAGATGCATCCTTCGTGCGGATGTTCTGCACAGGCAACGGAACAGATGGACAGGGCTCGTGAAAAAAGTCATGAAGCAGGATAATTCCTGGAACAGCAGAGTACCGCTTTACGAGGATGTATATTCCAGAGCAGTTATTGCAAGAAAGGCCAGATGAAGATTCCCGAGAATACAATAGAATCACTATTTGCCGTATTCACTCAGTTCTGGAGAACGGATAAAGCGTATTCCCTCCTTCTGAATATGAGGAGCGCGGGAATGGTGATGATAGCGGCAGTGATAGTAATTTCCGCCGCCGGGTATGTACCTGCGATGCTTATCGACTGGGTCGAGATTGAAGAAGTATGGAGGGGCGAAAGACTTCCGGAGCTTGAGGTGGAGGGATTCACCCCTGCGGAGGCTGACAGTGTGTTCTCAGGTGAACTTCAGGAAATGAAACGCATGGCCGGGAATCTTCCCATGGCACGGCTTGTGGAGAGAAGCGTAATAGCTCTGCTCGCGGCTCTTGCTGGATTCGGTATAGTATTTGCTGTGGAGGGCAGGAAGGTAGGCAGGATTACGGATTACATAACATCATCGATTCTTTCCCAGTCCGCCTACATGATCACAGGCGTACTTCTTCTTATCCTGGTTTCAGTGCTTGATGTTCCGCCTTCTGTCAGGCTCAACCTGTCAGTTTTTGTCCCTGTTGATGTTATTGATCCGTCAAGGATTCATGTGTTTATCTATAGATTTCTGGAGAGTGTTGACATTCCCTCAGTTGCTGCGCTGGTTCTATGGGGCAATGGCCTTGCCGTAATGCTGCAGCGCAGCCGTTCCTGGGGGATTCGACTTTGTTTTTCAATATATGTTATCGGCATTCTGCTTATCTCTCTACCGGTGATGTTCGCACCGGAAGCGTAACGGAAAAGGAGCGTCCGAGAATGATAAAAACCGCCTTTCTTCTGCCTTTGGTTGTTTCAGTCCTTTTCGCACAGACCGATTCTCTCCCCCTTGATCTATCGGGATGGGTGAGGGTGGCAATGGAGAACTCACCGAGTATTATGATCTCATCAGCTGATCTGATGTCCAGCTCCGCATCGCTGACATCTTCGGAATCCTTTCTCTGGCCCAGGCTGAGCTTTAGTTCATCCGCAGGCCATTCATGGAGTTCTATCCCCGATATGTCCGGCGGTTACACGGATACTGACAATGCATCATGGTCAATGTCCGCCAGTATCTCACAGGAAATAATGGCATCCGGCGGGAGCAGCTGGCTGCGTTTGTCCGGTAGCAGACATTCACTTGATGCATCCAGGTTCGATATGGATCAGGCCAGGCTTGATCTTACCATGGATATCGTTGAGGCATATTACGGAGTGATTAAAGATGTACAGCTGCTGGTCTCGCAGAGAAGAGCCCTGGACAGAAGTACTGAACAGCTCAGGAGAACAGAGGCTCTCTACGAGATAGGAGGAGCAACGAACCTTGAACTGATACAGGCTGAAGTCCAGCAGAGTACAGATAACCTGGCGCTGCTCCAGAGGGAGCAGGCGGTCTCCAATTCCTATACCGCGCTCTATCAGACGGCCGGTGTGATAGGTACGGAGTATAGAGTTAACACAAATGCTGTACTGCAGCCTGTTTCAATCGCAACAGCAGAGAATTACAACCTGGGTATGTCAGGTAACAATACAATCGCCTCCTCTGTTGAGAGAGTCACAGCGTCCGAGTACAACTATGAGGCGAATAAGCGCACGTACTGGCCATCGCTTAATGCGGGAGGGAGCTGGAACTGGAGTAATGATGAACTTGATTTTGAGGATTTCTCCAACAGAGACAGCTGGCAGGCATCCATTACACTCAGCTGGACCCTCTTTGATGGATTCAGCCGCGAAAGCATCATTCAGTCCTCCAGAGCTTCAGTACTGAGACAGCAGGCCTCCCATGAAGCCCTCGTGAATTCTATAATGAGCTCAATACTTACTGCTCAGAACAACCTCATCAGTTCTATCAGGAGTTGGGAGCTTTCCCTTGATGTTCTGAATCAGGCTAACGAGAAACTAAGGCTTTCAACGATGAGTTACGACCTGGGAAGCATTTCTCTTCTTGATCTGCTGGATGCCCAGTCGAACGTAACGCAAGCCGAGGCATCGGTTGAATCTTCCAGGACATCGTGCCTTATAGCGGAAGCGAGATTGCTGGTTCTGCTCGGGCGAACACCCAGAATTGGAGAATAGATAAAAACGCGGGGGTTGCGTTTACCTAATATTGTTATATAGAATTTCGATGGTTGTTTCTGCTATCGTTAGGAGGATTGAATGGGAAGATTAGCTTTTCTGTTTCCCGGACAGGCATCACAGAGTGTAGGCATGGATAAATTTCTTCGGAACTATCCTGATGCTGTGGATTTCCTTGACAGGATCGATGAAATGACCGGCGTTCATAAATTAAGTGAGATTATTGCTAATGGGCCAGCAGAGACCTTGACCAGAACTGATAATGTACAACCTGCAATCACCATGATCAGTATAGCCACCATGAACGTCCTGGTAGCCGCTGGAGTGAAACCTGATGGTACAGCCGGGCACAGCCTCGGTGAGTACGCTGCGCTGGTTACCGCAGGCATTCTACTGCCTGGAATAGCCGCCAAGCTTACCCGTATTCGAGGTGAACTCATGCAGGAATGCGCTGACAGGCATCCCGGTGGAATGCTTGCCCTTATAGGTATAGACCTTGAAGATGCCAGGAAATGCGTTGAAGAAGCATCCACTATCGGTCCCGTAGGAATAGCCAACGTTAATTCGGATGGGCAGGTTGTTATTTCCGGAGCGAGAGATGCTCTGAAAAAGGCCGGGGAGCTGTGCAAAAAAATGGGTGCCAGAAAAATCATACCCCTGCAGGTTTCCGGGGCATGGCATTCACCTCTTATGAAGGATGCCGCAAAGGGTCTTGAGAGTGCGCTGGATGATGCAGGTTTTTACGAACCTGAAATCCCCGTAGTCGCAAATGTTACTGCTGATCTTATCCGAAGCGGTGATGAAGCGAAACGATTGCTGAAGGAACAGGTCATGTCACCCGTTCTATGGGCCGATTCTATAAAGAAGCTTCAGAGAAGTGGATTCGATACCTTCATTGAAGTCGGCCCCGGGAAAGTGCTTCAGGGGCTCATGAAAAGGGTGAAAGATGTTACCGTCTACGGAACCCACGACAGAGAAGCCCTTGAGGAGACCCTGAAAGCCCTTACATAAGATTGTAGGAAAGTGGACTGATCTGCGATTCCTGCCTGAAACCAACATAACCAGAAGCTTGTGGTTCCCGGGTGATCCCGGAAACTAGCAATAACAATTTCGAACCCTCCAGTTAACAATCGTTGGTATTTATAGCTTCCAGCCGCTCGAGCAAGGTTGGATGTGAATAATTGAAAAATACGTACAGGGGGTGTGGAGTTAGATTGTCTAGATTATTAACATACAGTCTTTTCAGAGCATCACACGTATGTGCGAGATCATAGTGAACAGCGGCATATTCATCTGCCTGATACTCATTCCTTCTGCTGACTGCATTCATAATCAGCCCGAATACCATTGATACCGGAGAATATAGAATTCCAAAAACGAGAAGTCCTATATGGAATGTCGGCTCACTAATTCCAAGTGCACGGGAAAGTAATGGACTATCGATGAACAAAGACAATAAGAACAGCATGAAGCCAGTCTGCATAACTGACAAACCTATACCGATCATAGTGTGTTTTTTCTTGTAGTGCCCTACTTCATGAGCCAGTATTGCCACAATTTCCTCTTCTGAGAGGTCATTGATCAGCGTATCATACAATACTATACGTTTCCTGGACCCCAAACCAGTGAAATACGCATTCAATTTTGTCGATCTTTTAGAACTATTAATAACGTAGATATTATCCAGTTTAAAACCAGTTTCCCTGCAGAAAGCTTCTATCTTACTCCTTAACTCTCCTTCCTTCAGTGGAGTTTGTTTGTTGAACAAGGGTACGATCAGATTCGAGTAAAACATTGCCATAACAATCGTGAACAGACTTATTGCGCTCCAGGCGTAGAGCCAAAAATACTCGCCAGCCCAGATGAAGAACCAGATAACCAGAGCCAGAAGCCCTCCACCAAGAACAGCACTCAGGAACCAGCCTTTCAGGACATCCAGAACAAATGTCTTACTGGTTGTTTTATTAAAACCAAATCGCTCTTCAATTCGAAAAGTCCGATAATATTTGAAAGGAATTCCAAGTATACTGCTGCCGAACATCAGAATCCCAAAGAATAGCAATGCTTGAAGAACAGGATGATGTACAGCGGAGACCGCAAAAGTGTTAACAAATGCAAAACCATGAAGTAAGAACATAAGCAGTATAGTGATCAGTTTAAATGTACTCGATATCTGCCTGAACTTGAATTTTACTCTCTCATAATTCTGCTGCTTGCTGTATTTCTCCTGATCATATATTCCCAGGAGAGATTCAGGCAGACTGTCACTCCATCTGCTTCTGTTCAGGAAATCCAGAAACCTTTCCAGCAGAAATTCAAACAGAATTACACCGATAATGATGTACAGCAATGTCTGTGCCGTCATCTTCTAATACACTCCCATCTGAATAAACATAAGGAAAGCTGACCTTGGATATCCGTGATCCTGTTACAAGTTATTCGCGAGTTCTTTCACAAGCCTGTTATGCGCACTGAAAGCAAGTTCCGGAACTTCGCGGATAGGGCACCAGATCACTTCGGATGCATCATCTCCTGCCACAGCTAAGCCTTCCCATTCCTTGATTTCCAGCACCGCCAGGATAATCCCCCCATAGGCTGTCAGATCGGTTTCCACTCCCAGCAATTTGCTATCCCGCGCATGAAGACCCGTTTCCTCCAGCAACTCACGAAGGCCGCATTCCTCAGGGGTTTCCCCCGTTTCGAGAAAACCTCCAGGAAGGGAAAGCATCCCTTTTTTCGGTTGCACCGCCCTTCGAACAAGAAGTATCGTTTCACCGTCATGAACCATGAGAACCACGGCAGGGAGGGGGTTCCTGTAGTGTATGAATCCGCACTGTCTGCAGAAAAGGTGACCATGTTCTCCCGGCGATTTTGTAAGCTGTTCACCGCACATCGAGCAGTATGCGGGCGGGAGGTAGAATGAAGTGCCGTCAGGCGTCACAGGCAGTGGAGCTGCCCCTGGAGAATGTCCCGGCAGGTTACCATGAATTCTTCCTATCCTTCTGGCGATAACCCTTCTGACAAAGAACCGTGCGTCCCTGATCGCATATTCCATGGAGAACCCGGCGGCAAGCAGAGCTGCAGCTGCAGCGGCCAGGGTGCAGCCGGTGCCGTGTACGTTATCCCCGGTGATCCTGCCGGCGCTGAATCTTGTATTACCCTTTTTCGTAACCAGTATATCAACAGGGTCCCCCTCAAGGTGTCCACCCTTGACCAGTACTGCTCCCGCTCCCATTCGGATAATGGCTCTGCCGGCCTTTATCATGTCATCGGTATCCGCAATTGCTAACCCGGAAAGTATTTCCGCTTCGTAGATATTAGGAGTGCAGAGAGTGCAGAGTGGTACGAGCAGCTCTCGCATCATGCCGATCATTCCGCTCCCGGTCAGAGACTCTCCTCCTCCTGCTGCAAGGACCGGGTCAAGAACGTATGGTATTCCCCTCAGTTCCTTCCTGATAAATCCGGCAAGAGCGGCAGCGTTCTCCGTGCTTCCCAGCATCCCGGACTTCACACCTGCAACAGGACCGTCATCGCATACTGCTCTGAGCTGTTCCATAAGCATTTCCGGAGCAACAGCTTCCCATGACAGAACGTTTCCGCTGTTCTGAACTGTAACAGCGGTGACTGCCGGGCAACCATGGAAACCCAGAGCCGATGCTGTCTTGAGATCCGCCGGCAGTCCTGCACCGCCGCTGGGATCCGTTCCACCTGCAAAAAGTATAACTTCATTCACGCGGTGCAACCCCTTGAATCAATCCTGATCCTTCTTCGGTATAGTGAAGTGATCGCTTTCAAAACGATCTCCGCCCAGCCAGATGTCAACCTTGATACCGTTTCGTGTCCTCGCGACATCACAGTGCTTCACCTGCCATCCGAGCAGATTAAGCCGGGAAGCACCAAGCATATCATGACCGGTCATGGCGCCGTAATAACCGGCAAGTTCCGGCCTTTTCTGGCTGTTCAGTGCAAGATCTATTTTCTCAATCTCCTCATCTGTGTGAGGGTTGTCATCCAGAACAGAGAGATGGAGCCCGTCCTCCTCCTGATGGACGGAGATGACCAGCCGCTTCGGATTGTTCTCCAACAGGTAATTCGATACTTCACCGATCAGGTGAAGGATAAGTTCTTTTCTTTTCATGATAAGTTACTCCTGTTAGTTCACTATTTAAAGTCAGAATCTTTCGAGCGGTACCATGCAATAACTGAAACTATGAACGCCGCGGTCAGGCCGCCGGCAAAACCATTGTTGTAGAGGTTCATGCCGCCCTGCCAGACCCCGGTCTGGTGAACCAGGACCAGGTGGATGAATCCGGCGATCAGGCCGGTCAGAATTCCGAATGCCCCGGCCAGAGGCGCGAGTGTGGTACAGAAGATAGCCGCAAGGATCGCACCTGGAGCAGTGAGTGATTTACCGAAGAGGAACGATGCAATGATCACTCCGAGAACGACAGGCCAGGAATTCCTGAGATGTGTACCAAATGCGCCGAAGCCCATGATCGTCAGGAGTCCTCCGATGGTTGGACCGTTGAAATCCCCGCCGATCAGCAGAATGTAGAGGGAACCTGCAAGCCCGAGAAGGCCAGCATTCAGCAGAGCGCCCTCCATCGATTCCATATCCATGAAATCCGAAGGGAGCCTGCCCGGATGCTTCTGGATGGCCACAAGGTCCTTCAGGCTTCTTTTGCCGCCTGACAGTAATCCAGTCAGGATCAGAATGAGAGAAATAGCGGGAACCAGGAATGTCAGTATTACGGACTCCTCCGTATGCCACGTAAGCAGATTCTCGAAGGTATGCCCTCCGGCTCTGATCAGCGCGGCGGCGAAGAGGGCGAAAAAACCGCATGACAGGCCCAGATTGTAAAGGTTGTATCCCTGATGGAAATGCAGCATGGATACAGCGATCGCCGGAAGCAGGAAACCGGTAGCGATCCCTGCGGCAGTTCCAACGGCGATGGCGGGCAATCCTGAAAGACCCAGTTCACAGGTAACCATGCTGATCAGTGGTCCCAGGGCAGTTCCGAACAGAGCGATGATTATGTACTCGGAGAAGCTCTTTCCAACCAGCTTCCCGGAAATGTATACTCCGATGATAATGGGTATGATGTTCATGGGCGTTTTGCCGAACAGGGCAAAACCCATCATCGTGAAAATAGCGGCAAAGGTTGCCCCGGACAGCTGAACCTTCGATATCACAATAAGGATCAACCCTACAGCGCCGACCGCTGCCGCATTTATGAAAGATGCTCCGACGCTGCTGGTGGACATGAAATCACTGATGAGTCTCGCCGGCTGGAACTGCAGGTCAAGGAAACCGCCGAAGGCTTTGCTTGCTCCGTCCGCGGCTATCCCGGTGATAATGAAAGAGAACATGATGAATATGAGCAGGAATAGCAGTGTTCTGTTCTGGCCTACTATGGCTGTCTCCTTTACTCTTAACCCGCACACTGTATTTGGAATTATGCTTGACTCATATGTGGAACTATACTTGCTGACCTGTATATTTGCGAGTACATATCAACGGGAGTCTCCTCAGATTGCTTTCAAACTCTTCCAGCTTTGCATGCATGATAATCCCCCTCCTGTATATGAAGTTGCAGTATAACACCGTATTTTCCGTTGTTTGCATACAAATATTTATTATTTCATATCAATATTCGTAACTTGTGAGTGATGAGTTCTCCCCCACCCTCGCTTCTTTATTAAGATAATATACATTATGCATTTGAGCTTGCGATTGCAAGCTTGATTACAGTCGGAACTGTATCTTTAGGCGTTTC
>JAUWSQ010000066.1 GCA_030609965.1 Candidatus Fermentibacterota bacterium | reverse complement strand
TCTTCTTTCAAGCTCTTCCTGCCATAAACATAAATCCGGTTGCCTGCTGTCTGATACTCTATTCGACCAGGCACTCTCCCGTCTCATCGTTGATTACCCCGACACCTTCAAAAACCACCGCAGTAACCCCGGGTGACAGTACAGCTATCAGAATAAACCACAGGTATTTTCTTCTACAATCAGACATACATCTCCCATCAGTAATAAGATACTGTCATAATCTGATTAAGCATGCAGGATAGATCTTCAGGCGCACAGGAGTAGATTCTATCTTATCTTAATATTGTACATATCCTTGTTTCAGTGGCGTTCCCTGTTGTAATGCGATAGAAATATATACCGGAGCACAATTCCTGTGTATTCCACAGAACTGAATGATTACCTTCCTGCTGTGTTTCTCCATTCACGAGAGATTCCACAAGTCTGCCATCTATGTTGTACACGCTCAGCGAAACGACTCCTGTTTTAGGCAGTGTATAAGTAATAGCTGTATGAAGACTTACAGGATTAGGACTGTTCTGATTGAGAATCACATCTGTAATCACTCCTGATGATGACTGTTCTTCTATGGAAGTGGTTGGTTTTTCCCGTGACAGTATGAAGAAATCAGCGCAAATGCTTGAACTAAGATAACTGGAGGTCATTGAAAGATATGGTGAATCGTCCAGATTGGATGTAAGCACCGGATACCTGTGATCATAATCACTTCCGCTGGTTATTTCCTCAACAACGTTCCAGGTTTGACCTCTGTCCGTTGTTTTCCATCTCTGAATTTCACGTATGGCTGTTCCATAGTACTCTATATATATGTCAAATTCCTCATCCGTAAGAGAATGTATTCCGTATATCCACATGAATTCATCGTTATGAGGTATTTGTATTTTCTTCCACTCATCATCTTCCCAGTAGCGCAGATACCACTCGGCAGGGTCAGGATTATCACGCCATGTTTCGCAATTGATGAAGTACAGATTGCCTGCCGGTGAAAAACATCCCGAGGCGAGAGAGGTAATTTCGTTGTTTCCCGGAAGGTGCTGCACAAGGCAATGGCTGTCCATTTCATCACAGGTGAGAGGCCCATCTGCGATGATATTCTTTGTGAAAGAACCGTCTATGTTCGTCCAGGTCTCTCCGTCCACACTGTTCAGGTAATAGCAGTCCGGGTAACCGTAACCGGGATCACGATCACAGCGATTTACCGCAAGATGGATTCCATCACTGTCGCTCTGTGTTATTCTTGCGTGATATGCCCAGTAGTTCTTTGCGGTTCCGAAATTCACTACGATGTTTCCGGCATCCCATGTCAAACCGTTGTCTGTGGATTTGTAGATTATTATCCTGTAATGATCGTAGTAATTATCGCTTCCATACCTTGATGACACGAAAAGATCACCATTTGCTGTTTTCCAGATCTTGGGATAGCAGTTCCCCATTCCAGTTTCATGCACCAGTGTGAAACCGGCTGAAGGATCTTCAGGATTTACCGAACGCTTGATCTGATATTTCCCGTTGTGACCGCTACCACTGGTATTCCACAACCTTTCATGAACCACAATTATGTGACCGTCATCAGCAACTACAACGGCCCCGTGGGCATGACAATCGGTTGCTCCGGGTATTCCGGGACCAACGCCGTATGAATCGGAAAGTTCTTCGCTATCATGATCGTAATAAAGAACCATATTTTCGATGGAATACCCTGTTCCGCCCCGCTGCATCCAAAGGAAATATGTTCTGTTGTGATTTGCGGAATAATAATAGATCTGAGGACCGAAATTGTAAGATGTTATCACCTGTGGGTTGTGTCCTCTCGATTCGGTTGAATAGTAATAACCGTTCGAAATATCGATACTCCAGATAACGCCCGGCAGAATCATCAGTACAGCAATTATCATTACACCGGATAAGATTCCTGTTCTTCTCACTTTTTTCTCCCTCTGAAAGAGTTTGTCAGATTGTCAGCCTGGCAGTGTATAAATTCTTTATTATGTTCTACTTCGACAATATGTGCTTGTCAGGGGAAATCGAATCTTTGTACGTTTCCCTGAATTCCTCAAGAGTCATTGATTGTGACCAGTACATTTCGAATAATTCCATTAATGCATCAATTATGCTGGAACGCTGAATGATCACGGCAGTGAAGTTCTCTGGCAGTGTCAGGCATTTACCGTGAGCGAACATCAGAATTCTGCCGTCAAAAATCATCATTTTCATCGGCAGTGATTCTGCTATTCTCACTTCTTCTCCCGCTTCCCGGTACATCTCCATTACTGACATTGGAATCAAAGCCTTTGCTTCTGATATCTGATAGATCGATCTGTACCTGGTTCCCCTTTTCAAGCCATGCAGCTCTTCAACGTTTCTATCCGTCATTGCATACGGTGGTTTGTTGAAAGAGAGCACTTCTTCTGTTGACAAACGTTCCAGGGAAAGAACTCTATGCGCTATGTTTGTTGTGTTCTGAATAATCTCGATGCATTCAGCGGAGCTTATCTCAGTCTGTCCGATCTCGTATTGCTTTCCCAGTTCATCCAGCATTATTTTCGAGGAATCAATCTGTTTCTGAGCTTTTGCAATGAAATTCCCAATTCCTATACCTGGTTCAGTCGGTCTGTATTTTTGCACTTTCCCCGGAACCAGTGAACACATGCCTTTGCTCATCAGTTTCTGCAGCACATAGTAAATCATCTTCTGTGGAACACCTGACAGTGTTGCAATCTCTCCAACCTGCGATATATTCTTTCTCAGAAGAGCCAGATATACTTTGGCTTCGTTCAGCGAAAGTCCCATTTCTGTCAGAATATCAATATGACCGTTTTGCATTTTCCTCCCGAATAGAATATTACCACCATAAGCATGGTGTATATTATGAGCAGCTTGTATGACTGTCAATAGCAGGCAGGAAACCCTATCTTACTCTATCGACAACAGGCCTCTTCATAAAGAACAGATAACCGTTGGAAATGGTTCGGTCCGATAGGGCGCTTCACCTTATGGCTTTGGAAGGATTCGCTGCAAGGAGTGCGGAGCAAAGTATCCTCATCTTACAATGAGTTCTCCCGGATATCGTGGTTGAAACCTGGTTAGATAGATGCTTGTGGTTCCCGCGAGATCCCGGAAGTTCATCCTCTCGCAAATCCGATAAGGATCGGATAGGGGCGACCTACGGAGTTGATCAGTCGATCCTTTCCGCCAGAGCCTTCTTTACCCTATCTGAAGCCTTGAATACACCGCGGACGGATATTTGATCGATTGTTTCCTTTGCTAGTTCGGGTTCGATATCATCCGAGAGTATTAATCCTCCTATAATGCGGATAGATAACTTATCTCCATTCTCTTTCTTCTTCAGCAGATCCTGTCTGTTCAGCAGAAGAACCCCCAACGTAAAAGACTTCTTCCTTCTGTATTCACTGATGACCCCGTCATGCTTATCCAGAAGGTTGCGTATTGCTGTGCGAATAGCATCGGTCCGGTTCGAGTAGACTCCCTGCTCCACCAGCAGATCGATACGGCCAAGGTCCACCGGACCCAGGTTAATGGTAATTTTCTCCGTGTTTGTCATTACATATTTCCTTTCTAACATCCACATGGATGGTTCATGGATGTATTATACCATCTAAATTTCGTGTGTCAACATCCATGCGGATGGTCTATAGATGGACGAGCCCGACCAGTCTAGTCGAGCAAGATCATCCTTCCGCAGTAGATCTGGTCGCTGCTGATGAGGGAGTAGATATAGATTCCAGATGGGACCCGCCTGCCGCTGTCATTCTTCCCGTCCCAAACGGCCTGGTGGCTTCCGGATCCGAGGTCTGCATCCACGAGAGTCCGAACACGCCGGCCGCTGATATCGCGGATGATAAGGCGCGCATGGTTCATCGTACCAGTTTCCCCAGGGATGTTGAATGGTATCGCCGTCGAAAGACAGAAGGGATTGGGATGGTTCTGTGTAAGGTACAGCTCAGGAGACTGGTGAGTGCCGGGTTCCTCTTCTATAGAGGTTTGAACGATGCTGAGTCCTGCACATTCGCTTGCTTCATAAAACAGGTCAGTGTCAACATCGGTATAGGTTTCGACTGTCCCCGAAGGCCATTGGAACACCAGGGAATCAACCACGGTCGCATCCCCGAAACCGAACTCGACATTGAAGCTCCCCTGGGCATTGAATCCCTGATGACCGCTGACCTCCCGCGCCTGCCAGACAATCTGCGTGCCAACTACCGCACGGGCTCTCACCCTGGTACCGATTGCAGAAGTATTGGAAGGGCTACCGGCACAGCGGATATTTATCCAGTGGTTTCCAGATATACCGTTGTTTCGGTAAAGAAAGTTGCTCTGATCGGGGTTCTGGCCATTGGGGACATACATGTCTATCCAGCCATCATTGTCATAATCAATCCAGGTGGCCCCGTTCGAACGGCCCCCATCATTTACAATGTCACCCTGCAGTATCCGTGTGAATGTACAGCTGCCGTCGTTTCGATAGAGGAAGTTGTTCTCGTTCCAGTCATTGGTGACGTACAGGTCCAGGTCTCCATCGTTGTCGTAATCACCCCAGGCGCCACTGACGGAACTCCCTCCGTCGTTTACGATATCTCCGGTAGTAACAAGAGCGAAAGTGCCATCACCGAGATTCTGGTAGAGGTGATTGTTTTCTCCGTACCAGTTGGCGACGAAGAGGTCAAAGTCACCGTCATTATCGTAATCTCCCCAGCTGCCTCCGATGGAGATGCGGTTGTCGTTCACGACCACTCCCTCGGTGAGTTTTGTAAAGGTTCCGTCCCCATTATTCAGGTACAGAAAATTGTCAATCGGGGTTCCATTGAAGGGATCGCTGTTGGCGGTGAATAAATCCTGATCACCATCGTTGTCATAATCGCACCAGCTGGAGCTCAGGCAGTGCTCATCATCGTTGACTATGTCTCCTGCAGTTATCTTCGTGAAGGTGCCGTCACCATTGCCGCGGTATAGAAAATTGTCTTCAACGAAGGTAGTGAAGGTGCCGTTATCAACGTAGATATCCAGATTGCCGTCGTTATCGTAGTCGACAATGCTCGAGTTGAATGACCAGCCACCGTCACTGACGATCTGCCCTGAGATAACTTTGATGAAAGCCCCGCCTCCCTGATTGATGTATAGATGATTGCTGATTCCGTTCCAGTTCGGAACGAAGAGATCCAGATGACCATCGTTATCGAAATCACCGAAGCTGCACCCGGAGGAGGTGCTGATGTCAGTTACCACCGGTCCCCCTATAACCTGATCGAAAGTGCCATCACCATTATTGATGAAGAGCAGGTTGGATCGATCGTTAAAAGCATGGGGAATGAAGAGATCAAGGTAGGTGTCATTGTTGATGTCCCCCCAGGAGGATCCCTCGGAATAGCGGTCGTCGTTGACGATGGGGCCGGTGGTGATCCTGGTGAAGTCCTGAGCAGCTAGCTCTGCGCTCGTCAGGGATAAGCTCATGAGAACCGGTATTGACCATCCTGTCAGCACCATTCCCACTGAGTGATTCTGTATCGTCATCTGTGCTCCTCATCTACCGATAGAAAACCAGGTCTGCTTCAAATATACGATTCCCTCTGGAGCTTTTGAATAACTATGTTAAGCCCGCTTGCTCATCCCATCAAATAGATATCACTTTGCATGATACCACACCTGTAGAATGATGCAGTCGGATGAAGTATATCCCTGAAGCAGGGAGTTCTCCCAGAGAAGATATTCCCTCTCCTGGTATCACACTTTCAAGAACTGTTCTACCTGAAAGATCAAAAACGGTTATAACACCCGAGGCTGTCCCGGATATTTCAACAGACAGATAACCACAGGCGGGATTTGCTACAGGTGAAATAAAAACACCTGATTCAATGGATGTATTCTCTCTATCATCCATTCCTGTAACATTGTCGGAGTTCACAAAAACAACTTCGGGTTCAGAAGCAGTCCCCGGCAGCCATGCTACCCAGTAGCCATCGGTATCAGCGCAGACTGCAATTTCCTCAAGGTCGGGGGGGTACGAAGAATATGCAACGAAGTAATCGAAATTGTTCCACTCACCGTCCCAATGTCTACATCTGATCTCACCGTCTCTGTACCAGACCATAAGCATCCCCGGAAGTTCAAAGGTGGATGTAAAAGCCACCGGATCATCTAATTCCGGGAAATCCCAGGGCAGTATCTCTGTGGATTCCGGGACAGGTGAAAAAGCTGTGAATGTGGACCAGTTAACTTCACCGGTATTATCGGCATACAGAAGAATCATGTCAGTGTCTGAAGAGCATCCAAGCCCCATTACACCGGCCAAGTTGGGGTCCCAGTCCTCTCCAATAGTGTAGCAAAGCAGATCGCTTGAATCCGGATCGAACATAAGAGTGTGATTAACAAGCCACTGACTGGAGGAACTGTTGTAACCGAAGGAGGTTCCAATAAGAACGTTACCGCCTGGACAGACTACCGGCCCCACCATCATGGCGGGGTATATAGAATAGCCATCACATTCGCTCCCGTAATAGTTCTTGTTCCAGGTTCCTTCACCGGTCTGGGTCAACGTACCATCGACGCTGATCGAATACGAATACTGCCACATCCTGAGCTGAGTAACAGAACTGCAGAACGTTATACCGCTATGCCCAAGAAGAGCATCCCATCTTTCATCCTCTGTTTTTACGAAACCTATTCTTTGGTGCTCCTGGTCATATAAATAATATGTGCTTTCATATGCAAAATCACTATACGAATAGGAGATGATCTCATTGTTCCCGGAACCGTACCCGGTATACGGAACGAACAGGATGTGTTTCTCCTCGGCAGCATCTGTTGCAATGGTCACAGCCCCTGCATCCATACCCGGTTTTGACACAACCTGGGTAAATTCAGTACTAGAGTATTTGCCCGCATAAGCGCTGTTGCCGTATGCCCATGAGATGATAAGCTCATCCTGAGCAGCGTCACCCATTACCATGTCTACATTTGCAAAGGATATGAATGGGAACAGTACCAGAAGAAATGTTTGTGGTGAGAGTTTCATGATAAACCTCCAAATCCGCCTTAAACTAACCATACCGCCTGAGAATCTCCCGGTCAAATATCATCCTCTCGGGGGCACCCTCTCGGAGCCGTACGACACTTACAACTTCAATAATGCAATCAGGAAGCGGGAGAATTCAGTTAAACCCTGTGATGTGGCTCAACGTGCGGAACGAGAGAGTGCGGCTTTTCAAAGCCGCTGGAATTCATCAGCAGTTCATCACCCATTATCTCCCTTGATGCTCCGTCAGCACATATCCTTCCGTTATCAAGCACTAACGTTCTTTCGCAGGTTTCCAGCAGAAACTCGAGGTCATGGGACGCTATAAGCAGTGTTTCACTGGTATTCCTGATGAACTCAATGAGCTGCCTTCTTGCTCTGCTGTCGAGACTGGATTCCGGTTCATCAAGCAACACAACAGTCGGGTTCATAATGATGACCCCGGCTATTGATATCATTCTTTTCTCACCACCGGAGAGATTGTGGGGAGGCCTGCCGGCCAGGTCGGACATCTCCAGACGGGTCAGGTATGCATCGATCATTGAATCAGCTTCACCTTTGGAATAACCAAGGTTTAGCAGGCCAAAGCTCAGATCATCCCTTACAGTGGGGCAGAAGAGCTGATCATCGGGATTCTGAAATACAAAACCAAGGTTGCTGTTGAAACTCCCGGTTCTTACCGGAGAATCAAGAATGGCCATGGAACCTGAATCAGGTGCAAGCATCCCGGCCAGAAGCAGAAACAGTGTGGTTTTACCCGATCCGTTCGGTCCGATTATTCCAACCTTTTCTCCGGAGCCAACCTCAATGTTAACTCCTTTGAGAACAGGCTCCTGCAGGGGGAAGGAAAATTCCAGATTCTTAACGGATATATGAAAGCCATTCTGCATACTCGTCTCCGATTTACGCGGTTTCAACAGTAATCTCCAGAATTATCAGAAGGACAGATAAGGCTACAGTTACAAGAAACATCAGTAAACTTGAAACAGAAGGTCTTTCCAAAGCAGAACCTCTCTCTTCTTCGGCTGCGCTGCTTCCATAGCCTCTCATTCGCATAGCGTTGAAAACCCTCTCGGACTGCTGAAATCCTTTTATAAGCAATGTGGCTGCCGTTGGCACGATAACCCCGAATCTACGACTCAGACTTTTCCCGGGCACATAACCTCTCAGTTTTCTGGCTGTTCTCATCTTACTGTAATCTTCACCTATTACCATTATGTACCTGCCGGTCATAACACCGATATCAACAAGAATATGGGGAATCAGCATCTTTTTCAGTTTGGCCGACAATCCGGGTAGAGGTGTAGTATGAATCATTATTATTCCAACAGTAATAACACTCAAAACGCGCACACATGTATTCAACGCAAGAATGGCTCCCTGCGATTTCAGGACAACGGGCCCAATTCTGAGGAGGGCTTCACCTTCTGAAAAGAGTATGAGGAATACACAGACGAACAGAAGAAAAACAACAGGAGCACGAAACCTCGACAGAAGCAGCGACAGGGGGATTCCTGATGCGATGAAAAGGATCGCGGCGATGCATGGAAGAAGAGGAATCAGATGCTGGTCCCTGATCAATGCCATGGACATCATCAGAAGAAAAAGAGCGGGAATCTTCAAAGTAGTATCCCAGTTTTCGAATACTCTCATTCGACGTGTTTGTGCCAGCATACTACATCAGCATATCAGGTTTAACTCTAAGAAGAAATCTGGCAACAAGAGCTGTGAATACCCCCTCTGCCAGGGCCAGCGGGAGGTGTGCCGCTGCCATTGCGAGAACAGCGGATACCTCTGTTCCGGCATTGATATATGCAGGTATAGTCAGAATCAGGACAGAGCCAACAGCGATCACGGCGAATGATACTCCGGCAAACCCTGCAACAAATCCTGATACGAGGATAGCCCTTTCTCCCGATTTTCTTCTAAACAATCGGTACATTGCCCAGGCAAGCAGTCCGGCCCCCCCCATGGAAAGAGCATTTACACCAAGCGTCGTAAAACCTCCATGCCCGAACATCGCCGCTTGGAAGAACAGCCCGACAAGAATTGCCGGGAATGATATCCAGCCGAGCAGAATCCCCATCAGACCTGCCAGAATCGGGTGAACGCTGGCGGGGGGCAGGGGAATATGAATCCAGGATACAACAAAGAAAGCGGCAGCCATCACCGATGCCCTTGAGACAATTCCAGCCGTATCTTCATTACTGCTGCGTGCTTTCTTAATACAGATCCATGTCAGAACAGCAGAACCGGCGTATCCAGCAGCACATATTTCACCTGGAAGCATTCCATCAGGTATGTGCATTATACTTTTCCCGCTTTACAGAGAAGAAAAAGGCGGTTCCGATAAATCCCCATACAACGCAGACCGACATAAGTACAATCTGAAGGGTGGTAAATCTGCCCTGTTCATTATCAGCTGCAGAATCTTCAGTAAGGGATATATGCACAATGTCTCCATGTCCGGCACTTCGGACCTGCACATCCCAGTTCAGTGATTCCTCTTCATCGGGCAGAAATGAGAATTCTCCATTTTCGTCAGTCATTCCGACAATGTAAGGTACTGATGGGGCAGCTCCAGAGAACACAGTGACCTGTGCTCCTCCCAGTGGCTGCCCGTCATCAAATGATGCCGAAACATGAATTGAATCACCCTGCATTCTCCAGATCACCCGTGCGCCATGCCCGAAAACAGGAATTGTGAGTAAAAAGAGAAGTGCCGGGAATAGAGTGCTCTTTACTGGATTACTGTACAATGACAATGCCCTTCTCCAGTGTGGCCAAGCGTGGAAAGGGCTTCCAGAAGCTTAACGTATGTCTCCTGGGGCAATTTTCTCTCAAGAGTCGCCAGATCTTCTTCTACCGTACCCTCTCCCATCAATTCTGCAAAAGGCTCAAACCCTATAGCCATCATGTTAAGATCGCAATCTGCGGGTTGTTCGATGTCACCGAAAATGTGATCGAAATGGAAGGTCATTTCAAGTTCACCGGGCACTCCGACATTTACGAAACCCTTCCTCACATCTCCCACGAAATCCCCCGCCAAATATCTATAGCCGGTTTCAAATCCAAGGCGTACGTTGTAGGACTGGTTTCCCTTTTCCGCCTGGGCATCAATATAAATGCTGTAACCCTTGGACGGGCCTTCTGCGGAAGGAATCATACTCCATGAAACAGCATTGTAATGACCCGTAGGTACATCATCAAGGGTTCCCAGCAGAATCGGTTCGGCATTCTCGTCACCATCAGCCAGATCAACAGTAAAAACACCGTTCAACTCGACAAGGGTATACCCGTTTATCTCCGAGCCCGAATGGGGGTCATACGGAGGGTCAGTCTTGTAGGCCGTAATATCTGTGATCGTAACGTAAAGGTGCCTGAATGTTATATGCCATCCATCCGAGGATACAAAACCAGACCGTACGAAATCTTCACCGTTAGCAGTGAAACTCAAATCACCTGTATTTTCCTGAATTGTGTCTTCAGGGGTTTCCTGTTCAACCTGTTCAACCTGATCCGCTTCTTCCCCCCCGCAGGATACGGCTGTAATAGAAAGAACCAGTACTGCCGATAAGAGTATTTTCATCTTTTTCATATTTACCTCTTTTCAGATGTGAATTTATACACCCGCAACGAAACCGAATGATATTCCGATTTCGCTTTCGTCATTGTCGCCATTCACAAGATCGAACTGTGATATAGCCTCGACGGATTCATTCACCGGGAAGTTGATTCCGAATGAGACTGAAGAATAATCGAATTCCTTTTCTCCATTTTCATCCCCTGCGTATTCAAGATCAACAGCAGTCAGCAGTTCAACTCCGCTTGAGATTCTGTAGTATAGAAGAGGCTGGAGCATTGTGAACTGCTCTCTTTCAGAAGCGTTCTTATTCGCTATTGCTTCTTCGACCTGAAGCTGGAATCCCCAGGTTTCAAAGTCTATATTTGATTCTATCCCGAAGGCTACGCTTCCGCCTGTACCTGTGGATCCAAAAAGATCCAGTTTTACAGTTTCATTCTCAATTGCAGTCCAGAACAATCCCATTGTAATACATTCTTCAGTATTGGCCAGATATCCGTTTGATTCAACGGCATAACTGACATAAGTAGAAATATTTCCGGTCACACCAATCCCGATAAGCGTTTCTCCGGAAACAACCGAAGATTCCGAAGGATTATCAAGCCCATGGTATCCGAAATATACTTCAATGTCACTGAATCCCGGATCGAATGCTTCAGTGGTATCGAGAGCATACCCCGTACTGCTGATAGCAAGTAACAATCCAAGAAGAGCTACAGCTCTGATTTTCATTTTCCCTCCTTTTCATATTGCGAATAGTCGCATTAACGATTACTCGCAATTATTCCATTCCCGGTCTTTTCTGTCAATACTGGGAATGTCCAATGGAAAATGTCAATCAGTCATAGAATCTCTGCAATCCCTGCATAGACCATGTATAGAAAAATGATACGGACGGCAATCGAAATCGTAGATATCTTCAATTCTATCAAGAGATGCGGAAATATCATTTTCAGTTATTTCAGTTACAGAACCGCAATGCCTGCAGACAAGGTGAATGTGAGGACCATGCTCACTGGTTGCGTACGCTGTTTTCCCATTGCCCAGATCAAAACGGCTTGCCAATCCGTTCTCAACCAGCAGATCCAGTGTCCTGTAGACGGTTGCAATATTTATGGAAGTGGTTTTTTCTCTTACCTTCTCCATTATCTCTTCTGCGGACATATGTCTGCCGCAATGGGCAATTATCTGTACGATCATTTCCCTCTGCGGTGTGATTCTGTAGCCGTGATCACGAAGCTTTTTCAAGTAAGTATGACAATGTGGCATTCTGACTCCTTTGATGCGAACCTTCGCAACAAGCAATATCAGATTTTCACTGTCCGGTCAACCGGAACCTGATATAGAACTTAGTGCTTCAGATATTCTGCATTACAAATTGCATGATATATATTTGCATATAAGTAATAAACATAACATATTATGCGAAGAAGATTAATGAATTATCGTGTAATATATCGTAGATTTGTTTGATTTAGTGCTATATATGTGGCATATCAAGTCAAACAAGTTGAAGAAATGTGGTACGTCCCTTACTCACCAGTTAAAGCCAAGGCCGAACCTTACCATTCTGGGTCGGCTGAATGCGTAGTGGTTATCCAGCATACCCATGGGGTCCAGGTCCTCCCAATCGGTAAACCATTCCTCAGCCTCAAGCCAGGCAATATCCTCGATATTGTCCAGATTCTTCCTGTTGAATAGATTTGTAACCTCGCACCACGCATTAAGGGTCATATCCGATAACCAGATAGTCTTATCAATCTTAAGCGCGGCGGTATTGGTTGCGGGATACCTGCCCTCGTTTATCTGCGGTTCGTACGTACCCTGGTTAGGATGTGTATAGGGAAATCCGCTTCCGAAACTCCATGATAGATGTACTCCCAGTCCCTGGAAAACAGGAACATCTGCAACCCTGAACCCTCTGCCCCTCGGAACGTACATATTCAGATCCGCATACACCGTATGACGCTGGTCCCAGTCCAGGTACTGATCCGTGTCCGCATTGGATAATCCATAATACAGGCTATACAGATAATTCTGAAGCGCGTGGGATGATGTTCCGGTAGATTTTGAGAGGATGTAACTGGCGTTCCAGGAGAAGAAACCATCCGGATGTCCGTTGAAAGTTATCTCAAGGCCTTTCGACTCTCCGTAACCCCCATTTGTATAAAGCGCATAATCTCCGATGGGAGAAAGGCTGTACAATTCAGTTTCAACCATATTGGACATGCTCTTCACATAACCTGTAATATCGATCGTGCATTCTTCGGTAAATTTATGTGTAAGGCCTATTTCATATGAAGCGGTAGTTTCGAAATCCAGGTCCGGGTTGCCCCCCAGAGGCGTCTCCTCGGAGAAACTGTAATCCGCCTGCCGGTACATCCGCCTGAAGGCCGGGATCTGAGAATGCACTCCATAGGTAAAGTGAAGGGATTCTCTTTCAGTTACAGGGCAGTAGAAAGAAAAACGGGGATTAATCGAATACTTCACGGGCGCTTCAATTTCATTCAGTACGTTACGCTGAAAAGATGCTGGCGGCGGTATTTCAAGAGGATCTGACGTTCTGTCATAGTTCGCATCAAAATAGTCAAGCCTTACTCCGGCAGTCATTACGAATCCGTCGTCCTGTTCAACCCGGTCCTGCAGGTAAACACCTCCGGAATTTGGAAACGCGCTGAACCTGTTCAGATTCACGCTGCCCGAATCCTCAATGATATCGTAGCTGAAGATATCGTAATATGACCCGTCAATTCCGGCACTCAACGCATGTACTCGGCCGATTATGGTCGATATATCAGCTTGTGCCGTGGTCGCTGCACTATTGGATTCACTCCAGGGAAAGCGGCTTGAACCAGATCGGATAAAGCCATCGTAATCGGTATAAAGGTCAGGTTCGTATTGCTGCCAGTCATTCGGGCTCCAACCCTCACCAAGCCATTCGGTCTGCCGCATCGGATCGGTAGATGCCGGATCGTTCCTGATTTTGGAATCGAAGGAAGTTCTGTACTGGCCGATACCAAGCTGAATTGAAGTATCGTCACTTACTGCATGGCTGATGCGCAAACCAATGCTGCTGTTATTCTGAAACCTGGTCGGAAGACCGTAAAGGATATTCCTGCCCCAGGCCAGTGTATCGCCGTAAGTCGGTGACAGGGAATCTGAATCGATATACGGCACTTCATATCTGCTCCATCTCCAGTAATCTCCCACACCGAACCACCCTGATATCCTGTTCAGGAATGAAGTTGAAAGGTCTATTTCAGTTGAAGACGAAGGGTTGTAAGTCAGTTTGATAAAGCCTTTGTATGTAGATTCCCATTCGTTAAAACCGTACCCGTAACGTCCATCTTCACCTCCACCTGTCTGGAGGAATTCCCCGTCGGCAAAGATCCTCAATTCCCCAGGGATTCCTATGCCTATCTCTGGCAGGAGATAGCTTGTTAAAGGTTCCGGGCCCCCAATATGCGCTCCGAATTCAAGCCTTGCCTCTGAAGAGGAAGATACATTACTCCATTTCCATGAAGTTGAAGCATCTGGACTGGTTCCTCCCCAGGTCCAGTCATCCGCAAGGCCAAGCGCCTGCCAGTCGTTCCCGCTGATGCTGATACCTCCGTGATAACTGCTGCCGCCCTCAAGGGTTTCAATCTCAACAATTCCTGACTGAGCATTCCTATATTGAACACCGAAATTCCCTCTGACAGTTGAAACTTCCCGCATTGAAGAAAACGGCAGGCTGGATATGAACCCGCCATTTATCGGGTTCCGATGCAAAAAACCATCAACCAGGTAAACAACCTCACCGTTTCGGCCTCCTCGCATGTGCAAATTGCTTTCAATGCCGGCATCCAGTGTTGATAATTCTATGCAGTACGCATTCAGCGTTCCCCCCGAAAAGAATTTAATACTGCCGCATCTTAATCCGCTGTTCAATATACCGGGTTGTCTTTCCACCACTTCTGTGATGTCTGAAACCGGCATGGATTCGAGTGTGTCAGAGCTGAAGAAGCTAATTCCGTATTCTTCTGTTACGTTACTGCTATCGTCGGTGACATATTCTGTAAATGATGACGCTGTGATTACCGAAGGTTGTGAAACTAATAGAAGATATATCAGAAAGTTCATTATTTTGCCCCCCCAAGATAGGTAAAAATAATGAAACCTCCACCGCCCCAAGGGGCGGGGTATCTATAAGTCTAAGTCAAACATCAACTGCGCTGAATACAGCTCCCTGTACTCTCGTCCCTGATTAGCAACATACTTCTTTATCACTTCAGCGCT
>JAUWSQ010000041.1 GCA_030609965.1 Candidatus Fermentibacterota bacterium | reverse complement strand
CTTTGCCTGCGGCTTCCTTCAGATCCCACCTCACGATGGACACCCTTGCCGTCCGGCTAACAGTTCCCGCTGCCGGGCCTGTAGAGGACTTGCACCTCCAAGTGAGTGCGCCATGCCGGGCGCACGATAAATGAAGGGAGGACCCTAAGGTCCTCCCCTATTTCAACACCCGAGTCTTTAGAACAAAACTTTGATACCACCCCATGAATGCTGCTCAAGAGCAAGAAGACCGGTTTCGTAGCAGTGCAGAGCGTCAGGACTTCCCTGCTCGAGAACCCATAACTGCTGATCGAATGAGCCACTGTAGCTTCCCATGGTAGAACCACCGGCTATTAATAGATTGTAGAAGTGCTCGGCTATCAGATCACCGTTACTATCGATCTGATATAGCATGTTATCTGAGGCAGCTGTGGATACCCACAGACAATTGTTGTATTCATCCCAGGCGGCACCGTATATACCTTCGTTCGCTATAACTGCTGACCAGATTGTATATGATGCCGTACTGCCGAGAACTCCGTCCCATGTTACCTGGTACATTTCAGCAGCAAAACTGCCGGTATAGAAATAGGTCCCATCCCACGCCTGTGCGCGATTGGGGGAGACGGCAAAGCATGAGTAGGATCCAACATATGCGTAAGTACCAATATCGTAGATATCCACCTCATTATCCTGGCTGCCGAACATGTAGGTACCATCGCAGCACAGATCGCGGAGACCCCATCCAGCTGACGCGACCTGATCAAAACTTGTTACTACAGTATGGGCGGCATCACCTGAAATCACCCAGATGGTGTTAGGTCCAACTCCGCCAACATCCTGTGCATCAGTTACCCAGAAATTGGTTCCGTCGAAACCGACTCCAACGCAGTAAGCCGATGTACCAAGAGCCTCCAGATCGATGTATTCCAGCTCATCGAGAAAACCCTCTCCACTGATTCCAGGCCCCGAACCCGAGGAGATTGCCGCATCCGTTGTTTCAGCAATTGATGAAGCAATGAATACAAGCATAAGTATGACAAGAATATAACGCATTTCACTCCTTTCTTATATATACTAACTACGACTCCCAACAACAATAAATATTAATATACTTAAAGATCGAAACGGTCAAGGGTACTCTGACCGTATTTGATATTATCCTGTGAAGTTCTGGAATGCATGCGACACAGGTTTTTCTGAGCAACTTTTTTGGCGCCACATTATAGATGAGATTATGGAATAATACCTGAAGTCCCGGGTTCATATGAAGGTCATTTTTTCGAGCAGCCATCGCTGATCCGGTTTGATGTGAATAACAAAGTCTGCAATGGAGAGATCCCGGTTATTTCATGCAGTAAAATAATATACTACAGGATAACAGGCTCGACTGGTCACCTTCTGGATTCTTCGGGGCTTACAGGTGTCAGGAATCTGATATATCTTATGTTTGAATTACCGGTTTTCATCAGGAGAAGGAGTCAGAATGCCAGGACAGGTTGATGTCGTAATAATCGGTGCTGGAACGGCAGGGCTGTCCGCACTTGGACATGTCAGAAAAAGAACAGACAGCTTCGTAATAATAAACGACGGCCCATACGGTACCACATGTGCGAGAATAGGCTGTATGCCTTCAAAGTTACTTATTGAGGCTGCCGATGTTTATCATAAAAGGCATCACTATGAGGAGATGGGTTTCAAGCTTGAAGGCATGGTAAAGGTTGATTGCAAAGCAGTTCTTAAGAGGGTAAGAGACTTGAGAGATATGTTCGTATCGGGCGTACTCAAGGCAACGGACAACCTGGGTGACAGGAACATAGCCGGCAAAGCAAAGATACTCGCCCCCGACCTTGTTGAAGTTAACGGAAAACAGATCAGAACAAAGGCACTGATTATCGCAACAGGCTCCACACCGGTAATGCCGGAACCCTGGAGAAAGTTCGGGCACAGGGTTATTACCAGTTCGACACTCTTCGAGATGGAAGATCTCCCGGAGAGCCTGGCGGTGGTAGGTCTTGGTGCCATCGGTCTGGAAATGGCACAGGCATTGGGCCGCCTTGGAGTGGAAGTAACAGGATTTGATGCCTTGAATACACTCGGTGGTATCAGCGACCCGGAAGTCGCGGCTTCAGCAACTGAAATCTTCAGGAAAGGATTCCCGATTCACCTGGAAAGTCATGTAACCCTTGAAGAGGACGGACCTGACAGGATACTCGTCAGGTCAGATAAAACAGATGTTTCTGTTGAAAAGGTGCTCGTATCCGTAGGCAGAAAGCCCAATATTGCAGGTCTCGGGCTTGCGAACCTCGGTGTTCCCCTGAACGGAATGGGTATCCCTGCATTCAACCAGCACACCATGCAGGTTGGAGATCTGCCTGTGTTCATAGCCGGGGATGTTAACAACCGGGTGCCCCTGCTGGCTGAAGCAGCGGACGATGGACACATTGCCGGATACAACAGCATCAAGGAGAAAAACCACTGCTTCTGCCGAAGAACATTCATAGGTATTGTATTCACTCACCCCAACATTGCAGCAGTAGGGACGAAATACTCAGATCTCAATATGGATGATACAGTGATCGGTTCCATGGATTACAAAGGTCAGGGCAGGGCTATGTGCGCAGGTGAGAACCACGGTCTTCTAAGGCTCTATGCAGAAAAAAGTACAGGTAAGCTTATCGGCGCGGAAATGGCTGTTCCGGATGGAGAGCATCTCGCACATTCCATCTCCTGGGCAGTTCAGAGAAAACTTACCGTATTCGAAATGCTTGAGCTGAATTTCTACCACCCAGTGACTGAAGAGGGGATCAGAGCAGCACTGAGAGTGGCAGCAAGAACAATAGAAAAAAGAGAATCCGGTCCGGAAATTCCCCTCTGCCATATCCTTCCCCGGGAATAGAGAGGTGAATAGTTGATCAGACAATTACCGATAATCCTGCTGTTCATCATCAACTGCTCCGTATCGCTGTCATGGGAAGCTGTCGAAATGGGTCATGTCGAATCTCTGAACGTGTTCCGCCGAGGTGATGACATGCTCGAGATCTACATCGAAAGCGGCAGAGGGATAGGGTCAGTCAGCCTGGCCTTCGAAGAACCTGTCCAAGCGGATAGTATCAGGATTATACTGAGTTACGACTCGCTCCATCACTATCATTTCTGCGAATCGCTAAGCCTCGAATTCGCCGGAGGGGGAGATTTGAATCTGTCAATGATCAATCATTCGATGATCGATCTTGGAGAGGATGGATCGGTTTCGGTGCCCGTTGACGAGGGGTTTACAATGCTGAAGATAGGCTGGATCGACTTCTACCGGCAGTAACTCTCTAAAGGGGACGTACCACATTTCTTCAACTTAGCATGCCAGGGACGTACCACATTTATTCAACTTATGAACTATAATAATTTAGAATGTAACTCATAAGTTGAATAAATGTGGTACGTCCCTCTTGGCTTAGCCCGCGAACCGGCAGTTTCCGAGAGCGGGAGCCATAACCTTGTCCTTCCCTGCTCGCTTGGCCATGTACATTCTCTGATCGGCATACTTAAGCAGCAGGTTCCGATCACCAACATCTGTAAGGTAAGTGGATACACCAAGGCTTATACTGACTTTCCCCAGAGGCTGCTGCTCCGAATGAGGAATTACGTACGATGATTCAACAACTTTCTTCCTTATCCTTTCTGCTATCTCTGCAGCTTCCTGCTCCCCTGTGAATGGAAGGATACAGACGAATTCCTCTCCCCCATACCTGATGAGAACATCTACTTCCCTTATGGCACTGCTCATAGCCTTCACAACGGTTTTCAGCAGAGTGTTTCCCATGGGATGGCCCCAGGAGTCGTTGTAATTCTTGAAATCATCTATGTCCATCATGATAAGAGAGAATGGAAAATTTGACCTGTCCGTTCTCACGAATTCCTCTTCGAGTTTTTCTTCAAAGAAACGCAGATTACCCAGTCCGGTAAGTTTATCTTTTCGAGCGAGGCTGAGAATCCTTGAATGAAGCATTGCGTTTTCAACCGCTGTAGCTGCATGATTTGCAAGGGCAACAATAGTTTTTTCCGACTCGGCAGAGAATCTACCGGGGACTGAACTCTGTATATCAACAGCCCCCACAACTCTATCCTGAACAATCATGGGGACAGCAAGCTCACTTCTTATTCTGGATAGATTCTCAATATATCTTACGTCTTCCCGTGCCTGTTTGATGTTTATAGGTTTCCGGGTGTAAATGGAGCTGGCAACTATTCCCCTCTGGAGGTTATCCTGGGGTCTTACAGTACCGATTGAGGCAGGTTTGTTTATCTTGATCACTAAACCTTCGGGATTGGTTTCGCGATCGTAGCCAGCAGCTGCCGCAACCTTTACTGAATCGGGAATCAGGTTTTCCCTGTTTCCATCCGACAGAAAAACAGCGACCGCTTCTGATGGGAAGAACCTTCGCAGCGCCTTCACTACTTCTTTGCAGATCTTGTCCAGGTCCTGAGTTGAGTTAAGTTCTCTACCAATTACGGAGATAGTTTCCAGTTCTTCGTTCTTCTTTCTCAGATTCTCCCTCAGTGCGAAGCTCTCGGTTACATCGTTTGCCATGATAACAATCCCCGCGAAATGTCCGGCTCTCTGAAACGGAAGGTAACTGACATTCAGAACCAGGTCCTCCGTGCCTGCTCTGCCGATATGCACCTGCTTGTTCAGAACGGATTTTTCCTCCTGCAGAGCTTTGAGGAAAGCGTTATCATTGCTTGCAGTAAGAACAGGCAGCACTTCCTTTATCTGTTTCCCTTTCAGGCTATCAATGCTTTTTCCGAACATCTTGATCACCCTTTGAGTCACCTGCAGAAGAATGCCCGAATTATCAACCACCAGTATGCCGGAATCAAGGCTGTTCATGATAGCGGACATCTGCTCACGTTCATCGGTTACGTTTTCGAGGATCATTGCGTTCAGAATTGATTCCGCGGCATGAACGGCAAAATGTCTCAGGGCTTCAAGATCCGTTTTTTCTATCTTGCGTCCGGTGAGATACCTGTCACACCGAATAAGGCCTATCGGCCTTCCGGCTGCCACAAGTGGTGTATCTATGTAGTTATTGGATCCTGCCCACCAGAGCCGCTCATCTGGTAGATCAATATCCCTGGAACTCACCTGAACAAGTTCTCTGATCGCTACTCCCACGGGAAGATCGGCAAAATCCCGCAGATGAATGGAATCTGGTATGTCTGTTAAGTTCCTGCCCCTTGCGACTTCAGTAACCAGTTCATCAGTCTCTTCCAGGTATCTTGACAGCCAGACCCGATCAAAGCTCAATCCGGTGAGGATACTGCTTCCCATTCTTCTGAAGATCTCACGGACACTCATGGTCCTTCCCAGTTCCTCAGTAAGATTCCACGTAGCTTCAAGTCTGTTCACTCTGTTTTCAAGATAGCCGCAGAGTTTCTCGAGAACGGTTTCTCTATCCGGTGGACTACTTCTTGATATTCTGAGATCAACGTTCGAAGGAACACCTTCTGTGAGGGTCCTGCAGAGCTCCACGAATTCTTCGGGGCGGAGAGGAAGTTCTTTGACACTGTCAGCCCCTGCCCACTCGGCCCTCATGTGAAGGAAAGCATCAAACCCTGGTGTCAAAAGAAGAAAGGGAACCTCCGAAGTACCGGGTTCCCTTTTAAGATATCGGCAGGTTTTCAATCCATCAAGCATGGGAAGATAATACCCGCAGATTACAAGGGAAGGTGTAGAGGCAGCAGCTCTGGCTATTACCTCCATACCGGATGTACAGGGTACAACCTCGAACCCTTCCAGTTTAAGCACTTTAACGAAAACCTGGAGAAGACCCGCATCACTGTCAGCGATTATTACACTTTTATTCCCATGCATCTATCAAATACCATCTCTATCGGGAGAAAACTGCGACAGTTACTACCCCGTTTCTATCTCCGCCTGAGCGGCCGCAAGTTTTGCCACAGGAACACGGAACGGAGAACAGGAGACGTAATCCAGACCAACCGAATTGAAGAAGCGTATTGATTTGGGATCGCCGCCGTGTTCTCCACACACTCCGATTTTAAGGTCGGGTTTGGTTTTTCGGCCCTCGACAACTCCCATTTCCACGAAGCGTCCTACACCTTCTTTATCTATGGAAGTAAAAGGATCCTCCTCATAGATGCCCATCTTGACGTAATCCTCAAGAAATACACTTGCATCATCCCTTGAAAATCCGCATGCCATCTGTGTAAGGTCGTTGGTTCCGAAACTGAAGAAATCAGCGTACTCAGCAATTCTCGCAGCGTCCATTGCAGCGCGGGGAATTTCTAACATGGTTCCTATGATGTAGTGAATGTATTCATCCCCGAACCCACTGTTTTCCAGGATATCATCGATAACCATCTGAGCCCTTTCGCGGGATATCCGCAGCTCCTCGGGATGCCCCACAAGCGGGATCATAATTTCAGGAAGAACCTCAATACCGTCCTGCTTAACCTCTATGGCAGCTTCCATGATGGCTCTAACCTGCATATCAGATACTTCAGGATAGATAAGTCCAAGTCTGCATCCCCTGTGACCGAGCATGGGGTTGAATTCATGGAGTTTATCGACAGTACTCTTTATTTTCTCGAGCGGCAGATCCATCTCTCTGGCCATCTCAAGCTGCCCCTCTTCATCCTTTGGCAGGAATTCATGCAGTGGAGGGTCCAGAAGCCTTACTGTACATGGACGTCCATCAAGCTCCCGGAAGATTGCTGCGAAATCACTCCTCTGTTGAGGCAGCAGTTCGGCAAGGGCTTCATTGTAATCTTCCAGGGGGCCTGCAAGCATGCTTTCGAGGGATTTCGTATTTCCATCGCCTGATGCGATCAGATTCTTAAGGTTTTTCACCTCTTCGGCAACAAGAATGAGTTTCCTGAATGAAACAATTCTTTCATCTCCGAAAAACATATGTTCGGTTCTGCAGAGTCCTATACCCTCCGCACCGAAATTGATTGCTGTTTTCGTATCACGTACGGTCTCCGCATTCGCTCTGACACCAAGTCTCCTGAATTCATCGGCCCATTTCATCAATATCGAATAATTCTGGAAAAGTACTGATTCGGAAGGGTCTTCCTCACCGGATGATATGGAGAGTATCTCGGAGGATCTGACACTAACCTCTCCCGCAAAGACCTCACCGGTAAAACCATCAAGAGCTATAAGATCACCCTCACCGATCACGGTATCTCCACATGTCATCTTCTTTGAATTGCTTTCTATCCGGAGGCTGCTTGCTCCCGCGACGCATGGAAGTCCCATCCCCCTGGCTACAACAGCCGCATGTGAAGTCATTCCACCACGGGATGTTATTATCCCTGTTGAAACCGACATACCACCGATATCCTCTGGGCTTGTTTCCTTTCTGCACAGTATTACATTTTCGCCTCTTGCAGACCACTGTTCCGCGGAATCGGCGGTGAATACAGCTTTTCCGCATGCTCCGCCGGGAGAGGCACTGAGCCCGGTTGTCATATACTTCGCGTGATCTTTCCCAGCCTTGTCAAGCACAGGAGCAAAAAGCTGGTTGAAACTGGCGGTTGGAACACGATTTAAGGCTGTCTTCCTGTCTATCAGGCCTTCATTGGCCATATCAACTGCTATGTTAAGCGCCGCAAATACAGTCCGTTTACCTGTTCTGGTCTGAAGGATATAGAGTTTACCCTCCTGAATGGTGAATTCGATATCCTGCATATCAAGATAATGTTCTTCAAGTATTGTTCTAATCCGCAGGAGTTCATCATAGGCTTCCTCGTCCACGGCACGGAGAGTAGAGATTGGTTTCGGGGTTCTTATACCCGCAACAACATCTTCTCCCTGGGCATTCATCAGATACTCACCGTAGAATTCGTTCTCACCGTTTGAAGGGTTACGGGTGAAACAGACCCCTGTGCCTGAATCATCGCCCATATTGCCGAAAACCATTGTCTGAACATTCACAGCCGTTCCGACAAGGCCTGAAATTTCGTTGATCTGCCTGTAGCGTCTGGCTCTTGCGTTATTCCAGGAACCGAAAACGGCATCGATTGAAAGCTTCAGCTGATCCTGGGGATTCTCGGGGAAAGGTTTTCCTATCTCCCTATCGTATATCCTCTTGAATTCAGTTACCAGTTCCTTCAGATCATCAGTTGAAAGATCGGTATCAAGTTCTACGCCCTTGCTTGTTTTAAGACCATCAAGCGCTTCTTCAAAGGTATGATGAGGAATTCCCATAACCACATCACCGAACATCTGTATGAATCTTCTGTATGCATCCCAGACGAACCTGGGATTACCTGTTTTGCTTATCAGTGATCTGATGGAACTCTCGTTAAGACCGAGGTTCAATACAGTATCCATCATTCCCGGCATAGAGACAGCCGCGCCGCTCCTTACAGAAACAAGAAGAGGTTCGGAGCCGGCACCGAATTCCTTCTTCGAAACCCTTTCCAGCAAGGAAAGTTTTTCCTTTACCTGTTCTTCAAGACCCTCAGGCCATGTTCCCACCACACCGTCAGTGTAGTAACCGGAACACGCCTCTGTGGATAATGTGAACCCCGGAGGTACCGGAAGACCGAGTCTGGTCATCTCAGCCAGGTTGGCGCCCTTGCCGCCCAGCAATTCCTTTTGTGTTCGGTTACCCTCTGTTTCGTCGCCTCCAAAGAAATAAACATATTTCTTCTGATTCATGCAGAACCTTTCTTCTGAAATAGTGGAAATTTGCGAACTTATAATATAAGGCAAAAGTAGCTCTTAAGTCTACTATCATTACTCTTCATCAAAGACACTAAAGACAAATAGAAGATTCCTGTAAACAACTCTTTAATCACTCACTACTGACCTCAACAAGCTCTTGTCTCTATATTAGACGGGAACATAAGTTCAGGAAAGAGGTTAAACTTGAGTGTATTCACTGAGCAGCTGGTTGTCACACCGCTTTCTGACGGAAAGACATGGGTAATCCTGCGGCCTTTCAGTTACGATGTTGGAAATGTCGGCAGCGGAGATACGGTAAGTGTTAAGACGGGTTTCATGACGGATTTTGCTTCAATACCAAGGATTCTCTGGATCTTCCTTCCCTGCTGGGGTAAATACGGAAACGCTGCTGTAATTCACGACTGGCTGTACTGGACTCAGAGACGCTCAAGGAGAGAAGCTGATGGAATCATGCTGGAAGGGATGAAGGTATTGAAAGTCCCATGCTGGAATAAATATCCTATCTTCATCGCGGTCCGGACATTCGGCTGGATGGCCTGGAAGCGTAACAAGTGGGACAGGGATGACGGCTTCAAACGGGTTCTCATCACTTTCAGACTAAAAACAGGAGATGAATCCAACCGTCCGAGCTTCATATCCAGAACCTTCAGGCACCTCCGGAACCGTTCCTCCACGTAAGATAGGTAAGCTCGATCTGATTGTTGTATATTTATATATTCTTATCACTTTGAAAGAGGGCTATGCAAATTATTCTGAGTGCGATTTTCTTTCTGGGCAGTCAAGGTACTCTGGACAGCTATCATCTGTATATAGATCAACTCTATCTTGACACTCTCTACGCTGATCCATTTAATGACCTCCAGTTCCCTGCGTTTGTTGAAACCCCGGCAGGGAACTGCAGCTGCACAGCCGGTTTCAGAGGCGGATCATCCCTCTTTCTTTCCAAAAAAAGCTGGAAAATTGAACTGCAGGACCCCTCCCTGCTGAACGCATCGCACATTCTGCTTGATGCCCATTACAGCGACAAATCCCTGATGCGAAACGCTCTCGGTTTATTACTGTCCAGAGAACTGGGCCGCCCGGCCCCCCTTACTGAACATGTTGAGTTCTATATAAATGACATCTACTACGGCGTTTATCTTCAAGTTGAAAGAATCGATGAATATTTCTACAGCAGGAACAACCTGGGATATGGTCCTCTTTTCAAATCGGTAGATCACCTTGGCAGACTCGCCTGGCAACCATGTGATACTATTGGCACAATGGGGTTTGAAGCTGAACGGGGCAGCGATGAGTATCTTCCCCTTGTAAGAAGCCTTGTGGATAAGGTGAACCTTCGCCTGCTCCTGTCGCTCAGCGTCGAGGATTTCATCTCAAATGCCGCAATCAGTCTTGCTATATTTGATGAAGACGCGATAACAAAGAACTACTATCTGCACCTCACTCCGGATGGTATCTGGAGGTATTACGCCTGGGACAGGGACGCTTCTTTCGGTAACAACTGGAACGGTGTATACGATCCTGACTGGGTAGATATTACATCGATGTACTGCTTTACAATGTCGCCGCTGCTGACCACTCTCTTTCTCGATAGCGAGAATAGAGTCATGTTCGATGACTACATTTCTCAGATCTCTCTGATCATGGGTAATGACCTTCCAGCCGTTATTGATTCCATCTACTTTGAAGTACGGGAAAGTGTTTATGCCGACACAATGAAACAGGGAACGAACGCGGATTTTGATGAGGCAGTTGAGGTCCTTCGAAGTTCCATAATCGAACGGGGTAATTTAATGCCGTCCATCATCGGTGGTTATACTCCACTGGAAGTCGTGTCAATGACTCTTTCGAAGTGGGATTTCCAGCCGGGGGGCAGTACCGATTCGGTAACGGTAACAGTCGAATTTGAGCAAGCACCATATTCTGCTGCGGTAGACTGCTGGAGCGAATGGAATTATGTACACTATAACAGTCTTACGCAGGTTGGTACATCAGGGTGTGTATGGAGCAGAACCATCGCTTTTCCTCCCGATGAAGATCATATCAAGTTCGCAATTGTTTATTTTGTCGAAACACAGATGTCCAATACAGCATTTTACTATCCATTCTACGGTTCACCCTCAACTCCTGAGCGGAGGGTTTGCGCACCAGCAGCAAGAAGGAGCTTCTATCCGGCTCATCACGAGGATCTGGAGATACACGAGCCTATCAGATACACATCTTTCCTCTGGTCCATTCCCATCGTAAATACATCACCAATTGTCCAGGATATTTCCTTCTACGGGTTTCAGGCAGGAGATCCACCGGCACGGCTATTCGCTCCGGATGCAGCATTCATCCCGCCTGGAGATACCATGTACTTAACCAACAACGAGGAGCTCCTGGACTGTATGCTTCCCGGCGGGAACATATTCGGAAATCTCGTGGTGGATTCCCCCGCCGGAACCGAACTCAGAGTAATAGATCCTTCATGGGTAACCGCCAGATCACTAATACTTGGAAATGAAGTACAGGCTGTAGAATCGAGCCTGCCGGTAATACTCTCGGAGATTTGCTACAGCGGAGCTGCAGGGGACTGGATCGAACTTTTCAATCCGGGCATAAACAGAGCAGACCTATCCGGGTTTATTATTATCGATGGACAGAATCACATGTCCATACTTCCGGAAGGCCTGCTGATCAATCCCAAGGATTACCTGGTTATCTGCGAATCATACGATTCATTCCATTCGTTCTATGGATCAGATATAGATGCTGTTCAGGGAATAGATTTTGGATTGAACGAAGAAATGGATGGAGTATCTCTTCTCGATGAAGATGAGCCTGTTTTCACGGTAATGTATAACAGTTCAACCTGGCCAATATCGGATGACTGCGTGCTTTCACTTATTTCACCCAGATTACCTCTTGCAGTTGCATCGAGCTGGGAAGCAGTTGAGCTGCCTGGAACCCCTGGTGCTCCGAATCCCGGATGGCCTGTCATCCTACTTCATCCACTGATTGAATCGCTATGGCCGAACCCGGTTTTATCCTCTTTTTCCCTGGATTACATTATTCCGAATGTGCCGGGAGAAGTACTGATTTACGATATCTCAGGAAGACTGGTACTGCAGCCCCAAACCCTTGAAAGTTTTGAGGGAACCTTATCCTGTGAGCTTCCTATAACACTAAGACCCGGTGTTTATTTTGCTGTAATCCGATCCGCTGGAGGTATGGCATCAAGGAAATTCATACTTCTGCGATGAAGCGATTTTCCCACTGGAGCAATATTTCGTTGTTTGTTATTATTGTACTTCAATGTTGAATAACCTGATCGAGGAATTGGGAAGTAAAAATGAAACATACCGGTATTAGTATTCTATTGACGTTATTACTTATAAATACTGCTGTGTGGGCAGATGTTGATATTGAAAATGACAATGCGGAAAATTTCACCCTGTCTGTCTATGCAAGGATAAGGTTCAGCGAATTCGGAGGAGCGCTTGTCATGCCCGACAGATCCTTCGGTATTGAATCAGCCGGTCTTACGGCGGATTTCGATATAACCGATAATACTGAAGGCCAGCTTCAGCTTGAGATAAGGCCTGATGATATTTTCCTGAAAGATTGCTACATTCTCTGGGAACCCTTCAATTTTCTTGGAGTCCAGGCCGGTAAGTTCAAAAAACCTTTCTGCCTTAACACCTTAACAAGCACTTGGGACCTGCAGGCAATCGATCATTCAATAACTCACAGGGAACTCAGTGATCTTCTTTATTCAAATAGAGATATAGGTTCCGTGTTAATACTGGATCCCGAATCAGGATTTCTGCCCGTGGTTACATTCGGTATTTTCAACGGCTCTCCCGATGCGATGAACCAGGACAATGAAGTCCAGTACGTAAGCCGGGCTGAATTTGAACTGCCGTACGATATCATCGTTGGTGCCAATCTCACATCACTCCGGTTCGGCGAGGAGGATGAATTTTCCGTTGAAGGTTATCGCTTCTCCGCAAAACAGATTGCTATGGGTGGTGATCTTCAGTTTGAAACTGAGCTTGGAAGCGACTTCTCATTGCTCATAAGGGGTGAATTCATCAGGGGAGACAACTGGTTACTTGCCAACGTAATTGAAGGAGATGATCCCCCGGAATTTCAGACATGGTGGTTTACGGGAGGATTTACCTGGAAAACCGACAAACCCTCCCTCGAAAGCATCTCAGCATCCCTGAGCATGGGTTCGTGGGAACCGGATCGATCCTTGGGTTCAAGGGAAGATGAACTTGTTATCACTCTGAGCGTTGATACAGGCACTCCTGTAACATTAAGAGCTGCAATGGTAAATCATCGCCCCCATAATATCATTTTTGAGGAAGACCGCACCGATTACATCCTTGAGGCTGCACTGGACCTTTAATGAAGATGGACGATGCTCCCCGATTGCATTTTCACAGGTACGAATTCAAATACCTGATTTCTGGAACGACTCTGTCGGGAATACTCCGGGAACTTGAGCTGCGCCTCGACCGGGACATACACTCCGATGCGACTGGAAGTTATTTCGTAAGAAGCCACTACTTCGACACTGACACTTTCGACCTTTACTATGAGAAACTCGCGGGATTGCTGAAGCGGTACAAGTTCCGCCTGAGAAGCTACTCTTCCGCGCCGCTCTACGCAGAGCCGCTTTTTCTCGAGCTTAAGGGCAGGAATGACAATCTTATTTACAAGCACAGGCTTCCGCTTGATCCAGAGGCAGTTGAACGTGTAATGAAGAATGGAACGAAGCATTTCGCCGGATTACTTCTGGATTCCCAGATAGAAAACGGCACCGGCAGAAGATTCATCTACGATGTATTCAGAAGAAGGATCAGTCCAAGCGTGGTTGTTGATTATCACAGAACAGCCTTTGAAAACAGGGCAAATCCGGATTTCAGAGTTACGCTTGACAGGGAAGTCCTGGCTTACAGGGCAGGCAGTAACGGGCATCCTGCGGGGGACTGCCGTACAATATCAGACGGCTTTCATGTACTGGAGATCAAGTTCCGGTACCACCTTCCTGGCTGGTTTCACCGTCTGATCCAGGAATTCGAACTTAGACGAATCTCCTTTTCAAAATTTGCGTATGCCACAGATGTTATTTATATGAATACACTCTATTCGAATCTTGATCGAGTCATCGAAAGGAGACCGGCGTGTCTGAACTGAGCCAGTGGTTCACACAGAGTACAGAGGAACTTGGATACAGCCCGTTGTCAGTAATCATCAACCTTGTTTTTGCCCTATGCGCGGGACTCATTATCGGCGTGATATACAAAAAAACTCACAAAGGGCTTTCATATTCACAATCATTTGTTGTAACCCTGGTGCTGATGTGTATCACGGTCAGCGCGGTGATGATGGTTATAGGAAGCAACCTGGCCAGGGCATTCGCCCTTGTCGGAGCATTGACTATAGTCAGATTCAGGACCGTAGTGAAGGATACGAAGGATACAGCCTTTATCTTTTTCGCCCTGACGCAGGGAATAGCTTCGGGTACGGGCAATTACATTCTGACGGTTTTCTCCACCTTCTTTATAGGTACTGTGGCTCTGATTCTCGCCAAGACCAACTTCGGCTCAATACACAGAAGCGAATTCATTCTCCGATTCCGCTTCAACAGGGAATCAGGTGATGAGCAGGCTTACATAGATTTCATTCTGGAGAGGGCAACCAAGAGTACGATCATACATATCGAACCGACCAGCGACGGTATGTACCTTACACTTACCTACGATCTATCGCTGAAATCCGGAATCAGCTCCCAGGATATTGTAACAGGATTGAACAGCCTTCCGGGAATCGATAATGTAAACCTGGTAACAGCCACCAACGATATAGATTACTGAGCTCTGTAAAGAACTCCTTTCTACTCTACGCTGTTAATATCCCCTGGAGTTCCCCAGCAAACGGGGTCTCCGGTTTCCGGGTCGGTGCCGGGACATGCCCAGTCAATTGATGGTGACCAGTTATCCTCCGTGTTCGCCCCCAAAAGGTTGATTTTCTCCAGGGAGGAACCCCTGCCGTCGGCTTCGCTTCTTGTTGTATCGTCGGCGGCCAGACCCCAGGTATCGGAATAGACGAGTTCATCCAGGACTTCACCAGTGGATGAATAAAGGAGCAGTGTGTCGCTGGTATTGGAGAGCTTCGTCCATACTCCATCCCAGGGGATGATTGCGATACCGGGTCCGTATGCTTCCGTAAAAGACTGTTCATCTGCCACTGCAACAGCCCGTGATGAGGCATCCAGTAAAAAGCTTTCAATAAATAATTGATTTCCTCCATCGCTGATCATCATTCCATCAAGCTGCAGCGGTACAGCTCCGACATTGCAAAGTTCAATCCATTCGTATTGGTCATCATCGCCGAGAGTTGGTCCATCTGGATTGTACATGATCTCACTGATAACAAGGTCTCCCGGTACAACCAGCACAAGCGAAATCAGTACGGAAATAAACAGCACAACAACCTCCTGTTTTACGGTGCATAAAAGCTACACCACTATATAGCTTTGTCAGCCCTGCAAAGACTGACATGTATTACTCGTTAAGAATAATGATTTTCCTGCTTTCAGACAGCCCTGCTGCATGGAGTACATGGATCAGATATACTCCCGTTGGGACAACGCCTCCCCTGCTCTGAAGAGTATCCCAGTACAGTCTGTGTTCTCCCATTTCAAGATACTCATCCATAATGACATCCACAAGCCGTCCCGCAAGATCATAAACAGAAACCACCGTCTGACCGGCATCGACCGTTATGTCCATGGCCACCGGACCTGAAAAGACAGGGTTGGGAAAAGGGCTTGAAACCTGGAGATAACCGGCGTTTGTATAGGGAATGGAATTCGACCATCCGGGAGTACAGAATTCAAGAATACTCCATTCAGACCCTCCATCGGATACTCTTCCCAGGGAACGATCGGGCTGAATTGCATCGAAACGCTTGAAATCAATTATTCTGGGAACATCTCTGTTCAGCGACAGGGGGTTCATCTGACTTCCCGCTGGCTGTCTTGAGATGTAAAGACTGTCTCCATTACCTGAAAGAGCGAAGGGAAGGTGACATCCATTCTGCCATGGATGTTCATCTGCCCAGACCAGCAGAAAACCTCCAGAAGGGATGAATGTTCCTACAGGGAACTGATATCTTGCGAGATCAGATGGATCATCCGAGATATATACCCAGCTGAGGTCGCAGTCATAACCGGAACCGTTGAATATTTCGAACCAGTCGTCATAGTCGCCGTAACTGTCTGCGATTGTAGTATCATTAATCGATTGAATTTCGTTAATGACAAGTCCATCGAAAACCTGGGGGAAGAAAACTGCACCCATATCGGACCTCGTTCCATCTGGATCCGAAATAAGGGGAGAGCCGGTATCGATGCAGGGTGAATCGTGCGACAGGTACCAGAAGCCCCAGTCGGCGAAACTGGGATCGCCTGCGATATTACCTTCGCCTGTCCACGGTTCGCTGCTTCCTGTCATGCTGTAATTTACCGTTGCGACGGAACCATCCTCAAAACTGAAAACAGAGGAATTGGCGTGAAGTATCGAGTTTGTTACGGATACTATGCCCCCTCCTGAACCTACGGTCTTGTTGTAAGCTCTAACTCCAATATCGCACTCGGAGATGGTGCAGCCGGTTATGTCAGCATAAGAATCATCCTTGACTGCGATACCTGTGAAACAGCCGTATACGATATTTCCGATCAGATCAACGTCGGATATGGAGCTCCCGATGGCATTGATCCCTATGGAAAAACCTTTATCGGTTACGTTCCAGACCCTGTTATTCTGCAGGATAAGAGAGCTGCTGTTTGAATCTATGGCATCACCATCGATGTTGAAGACATCACAGTTTTCTACGATATACTCTCCGGTAAGACAGTCCTGAAATTCCACTCCATCATGATAAGATGTAGGGGGATTAACCATGTTACCGAAACTGCTGTTCTGTATAGTGGCAGAGGAGCCACCGCTCATAAAGAAGATCTCTCCCGAATTCCATCCGGTAAGATCGCAGCTGTCCATGAATATGGAGCCTCCGGTCATATTAATACATCGGTAATTGTTCCGGAAGGAACAGTTTTCAAATGTCAATTCAGCATTTTCCGTTGCTATACAGGCATTATCCTGGCTTACTCCTCCATACCCGGCTGAACCGGAAAACACTGTAAAAAGGAACTCAGCTTCCCCGCCGACTATCCTGATACCGCCCCAGGGTTCCGATTCGTTATCTGCTATGAATCTGACCGAGTCAGCAGTACTCCCACGGCAGCTGATCTCTCCTGCGCAGTTAATATCGACCCCTTCACCGAATCTCAAATCCACACCATCCTCAATAATCAGCAATGCCCCGGAAGGTACGTATAAATCACCCGATACGTAATACGGTGACTGGTTCTGCGACAGAACAGTGGTTCCGGAAAGGGTTCCCGAAAGAGTAGTATAGGAATCAATTACAGCAAAAGGATTGTAGTGATCAAAACCCTCTGTCGTCCTTCCGCCCGCTCTGGCTTCTACTCTCCATAGATAGCTTCCCGCAGGAAGTGAGGTAAAGGTGAAGCATGTATCCGTTATGAAATGATACTCTTCGTAGATTCCGTACGGCCATCCATCTTCAGTATAGAGGAAAAGGCTGTATGTGAGATCACCACCGGAAGGGACGAAGCAGGTTTCCCAGCGTACGAATTTGTCTCCCAGAGAAACGGTGTCACCCCTGAATGCCCGGAAAGATCTGGGATCTCCAGCATACTGTGTAGCCAGCTCAGCAACTCTTCCGGGAATCCTGGTATTCCGGAGCTCCAGCACAGCATCGTTCCATTCATCAACCGTTATACCGTCCAGGATATCGTCTTCGACAGCGGAAGCCAGTACAGTCTCAAGGGAGTCAATGACAGTATTTATGACTGCAGGAGCGAGTACCTGTTCTGAAATAGTCCCGATTCTATTAAAATAGAGCTCCAGCAGAATCGAATCGAGTAATACCTGTTCAAACAACGCATTATCGTACCAGTAAGGATTCACTCCCTGTGTATAAGATCTCGATATCCAGTCTCCAAAGGTTTTATCCACATCCCAGGGCAACATTGTCCAGAGTCCGGAACCACGGATATCTCGGTACATGTAATAATTATGGTAGTAAGTGCTGTAGTTCAAAGTCAGAGAATTTACAGCCAGCATTGTCATAAGGTGGTTCAGCTCGAAATAGTCTCCTGCACTTTCATGCAGATAACCCGGGTTAACCTGATCGAGATAATCAATAAGTTCGTAAAGATCGTTCCAGTTTTCGCTTTCATTTGCCTTTTTTTCCCAGAAACCGGCTACATCATCGTACCTGCTAAGACAGGCTCCATCCACCGAAGCCTTGTACAGGTTAGCATCGGGGTCCATGCCGTGGTGGAGCAGAAACTGCTCGTCTATTGGTTCACCTCTGACATACAGACCTATGTAAGTATCGTTTACGTAAAGTCTTACATAATCAATTGAAAAACAGGGGTACTCCAGTTGTTCCAGTATCCAGGCGAAGAGCCAGGAATGCAGATATGTATGATCAAGGTACTCGGAGTTGAAATTCCATTCAATTCTGCCTTCAAGGGGCTGCTGTTCACGAAGCGTGATTCTGTATGATTTCTTCGGATATCCCCGGGAACTGTCACCCCGGAGGCGGATCCTTGCATTGGAATACACTGTATCGCCGACTACAACTGTACAGTCTATCTCGATTTCTTCCCACCAGGTATTAACAACTGTGCTGTATTCATCGGGATCACAGTAAACAAGATAGGATGGGACATCAGCATCGGTGCCTGGAGCCATGATCAATATGAATGGTAGAATAATTGCTGTTAAATAATTCATTTCAGGTCCTGACTATCTCTTCTTCCAGAGGTAGCTGAGAAAATCTTCTATTTCCCGCCGCTCGGTTTCGTTCAGTGGGTCTATCCTTTCGAATACCCAGAGACAGACTTCTCCCGGACCGTCAAACTCGTCCAGTCGTCCGGCGATTGCTGCTATTACTTCCGCCATCTCTTCCCTGCGGACGAGGTCATGGAGACCGGAGCCCTCCTTCTCGATTTCACCAAGAAGGTCGGTATTTACAAGTGAATCGAGATCGACAGCCTCTGTAATTGCATGGTAGTGTTCACCTAGTTGCGACGATGATACTCCATATTCATCAGCAAGCTGCTTCTGAGTAAAGTGGGGGCCATATTTTGTTACCGCGTACTCCAGGGCTGCAGCCCAGATTGCGGGTTTCCTGCCCCCGGGAGTAACCACCGAACAGAACCTGTTCCATACGTCCAGAGCCTGTCTGGATTTAGTGTGGGAGTAACCGTGAAATTCAAGCATACCGCTGACCATACCGGCAACAAGATCCTCAATAGGAAGGTCTTCATGATGAAGTGCTTTCCTTTTCAGACTGACCCTGAGGGATTCAATTCTCAGGAGCGTATGCTCGATCTTCTCATCAAACGGAGCAAGTTCTCTCGCCTGCAGAAGAAGATGAAGGCTCTCCTCAATTCTTCCACTCTTCGCTTCGAGTATGGCCAGATAGGTTAAAGTAGTCGGGATTCTGTGTTTCTCGCGCCTGGCAGTGGCTAGGAGAATTCGCTGGGCTTCGCAATCGTTGTTCAGCATGAGATGGACAAGGCCGAGTTTCCGCCTCGCGTCTAGATCCTCCGGAATGAGCTTCAGATAATCTTCGAGGGCTTCCCTCGCCTGCTCGAACCATTCGAGCTTCAGATAGGCATCTGAGATCAGCAGCAACCCGGCAGGACCTGGCATACCGTGCCATTTGAACCCGGACAGACGAAGAGCGGCTTCGCGCGTGTGACCCTCGTCAATATCAAGCTGGCTAAGATTGAGAACAGCAAGATCCTCATCAGAGGTATTTCTGATGGAAGTGTCAGCCAGAAGCCTTTCAAGGCTTTCTCTGACAGCTTCATTATTCTTCTCTTCTCTTGCTTTTTCAATCTGCTTCCAGAGCCAGTCTATTTTATCGCCGGGTAAGCCTGCCAATATCAATCCTCTCTGATTACAGCCAGTATGCCGAATTCCTCCGTCGTTCTGCTGAACACGGAAGTACCAAGTGCCTCCGCATTAATCTTATAAATGTAAGGGCCCGATGCAACAACATCCCCATCGTGATCAAGGCCATCCCACAGAATCTGGTTATACCCCTGGCTGCATATCTGTGTCAGATCTTCTATTCGCGTACCGGCTACTGTAAAGATGGAAACCGTTACCTGCGCATCCTCAGATATCCTGAAGCTGAAACATCTTCTTCCGTCCCCCGGATTAGGATAAACAAGAGCTTCGGTAATATCAAGGTCGCTTTCCTCAAGGATTCGGATATTCAGCGTATCCATGGAACTGTTGCCAAGGCCGTCTACACTCTGGAGTATCAATGTATGTTCCCCTGCTTCCAAAGCTTCAAGAATATACACAAGCTTGCCGGCAACCGAACTGCCTCTGTTGTATGAAAAATAAGAACTGACGTCATTTCCATTACCGTCGACAAACAGATTGAGTTCTTTTCCGGAGCCCCCGAGAAGACAGATTCCGCTGGAATCACTTAATTCAGCCTCCAGTGTAATATCTCCCGTCAGTTCAGGATGCACGATGCCTTCATAGCCCCTTATCCACATGTTCACTGAAGGTCCCTCAAGATCACCTCCCTGTGGTGTTCCCAGGGCAAGAACTACCGGATCTTCCGCTCCTGATATGACGTATTGGCTGGAAAGTGCCAGTGCAGCCCCACGGGCCATACTGCCGGTCATGGATTGAACGGGAATGAAACAGTCAATATTGAATTCTCCGCTTTCAACAAGCTGCGATCCGCTGTAAGCTGTACCGCCGTATCTGATGTAAGGGATCTGGGCACCACCCAGACATGTGTAGATAACGTTCCAGGATGATTCCAGAATTTCAATAAAAGCCAATCCGTCGATCTGAAAACCATTTCCGGAGATGGTATTAAGCTCTCCGCTCCAGAGAGTGTCATCGCTGATGATCACCGATCCATCGGAATCCGGAAGAGGCAGCGGCATATCGGGATACCCGATCAATACGTAATACCTGTTGTTGCCGTAGGATGTGAAAAGGGCGAGCTTTGACTGCCAGACAGCATCACCTACCGTAAGATCCTGATTTCTGCAAAGGGAATCGATAATACTCCTGAAATAATTATAGTTTGGACCGCTGGTAGTTCCCCTGGTTGCAGCCACACTGGAAATGCAGCCCCCTGCAGGATGATAGACAAGTGTTTCGCTGATTGCGTCAGTTCCCGGATCGTCAAAATGCCCTACATCGCAGGTAGCCCAGAAGGAAACCGGCAGTCTGTGCCCGTTGACAAGGCTACTCACATCTTCTCCTAGCATCATCACTTCATGGGCTATCCTATCAGCAGCTCCGTGCCCCTGGTACAGCAGGAACAGAAAACCCTGATTGAAGGTTTCGATAAAGCTTTCCCTCGCTTCAGGCTTTTCCGGATGCGGACCTTCAGCGGGCCAGGAGCCCGGAGGCCAGGGGTATTCTATAAGGTAGAACTTCTCACGGGACATCCAGCGGGGAAGGACTTCTTCAGCTATTCTATCGCTATCCAAGGTGTGGGTGGTTTCGGCCTGACTTGTTTCACCCCATTCGTCATCGGCGACGATAAGAGCTCTGTTCATCCACGTACCGCTGTTCCCATTATCATTGTAGGAAAGCAGTTTTGCGGTACAGGTACCAAGCTGGGAGAGATTATCCACAGGAATCCTTGAAATGGGGATCTCAGGCAGGACAGCATTCTCATGAACCATTGTGTACCTATCGTCAATGCACGTGTAACCGTTTGTCCGCAATTTTATCCAGGGGGGAATCATGACCGGCTGAGTGGTTGCATGCCCAAGGAAATCGTAGTGCCCGTCACCTGTCAGTATTACACCGCTCAGGTCGCCGGCCCAGTTATCCAATCCCCATCTTACGGCCGATCTGATGGCACCGGGATCTGCAACACCCTGGCCGAATTCATCGTAGATCTCCGTTGTAGTTGCCACCACGGGACTGTGCCCCTGAATGGAACTCAGCGTTTCGATTCCGAAGATACCGCTGTACAGGGAAGGATGCACAACGATCAGCCTGTCTCCACCCGATACCGTACCCACAAGGCGTCCGGGACTGGATGATAAGATCGAGTCCGGAGACATCCAGTCACCAGAATCCATAAGTATCAATGTTGATGAAGTGTCGGCATTGTATGAGAATTCCAGTATGCCGCCTGTATGCACCGCACCGGTGATCAGTTCCGGAGTGTTGAAATCGGATAAGCTGTAGGCGCTGCAGTCAGAGGATACACCTGAAGCACTGAAGCTGTACCTTCCGGTTTTCTCTCTTGAGGGAAAAAGAGCAACGCCTGTAAGAGCACCGGGCTGATCGGGATAAGTAACCTGCAGCGAAGCAAGCCCCAGAACACCATCACCTGCATCTTCAACCAGTACAATTTCAAGCGTACAGGAACCGGACAGCTGAAGGCTGTCTGCCCTCAATGTCCTGCCTCCGGTACCGGACCAGGTGTCAGTTAGAACCTGGTTCCCGTTTATGTAAACCTCGACTGTACGGGACTGGGATGTGTCGGTTACAACGGAGATCGTAACTGAACTTCTGCCTGAACCGGTAACCTGAAATGGAACGGAAATGGTTTCTCCCTCTGAAATCGTTTCCCATACCCATCCCGTTGCGCCTTCATGGTCCGGCATCCAGATATGCTCTTCACGTAGCCATAGATCGGTAAGGATGGTGTTTCCCCATGCAGGGGATGAATCAGGCTGCCCTGATATCCCATCCATTCTCCTGCCGTTTTCAGCGCCCCATGTAAGCCAGTATACGTTATGGGTTGCGTACCTGTGCTGCAGTCTGAGAACTTCCTGGTCGGAAACTTCCCATCTGGACAACCCTCTTCCGAAAAATTCCAGATAATCATCTCCGTCGAAAAGCCCATCATTATCCTGGTCATTCACGGTTATGGCAACTTCGGACAATTCATGGGAATCTTCCGGGTCATTGCTGAACATCAGACCCGGGCCTGTGAACAGCCTCAGGGAGGCACATGGAGAACCGATAATCTCACAGCCGCCATCAACAAGATCGTTACCCGATAGAGTATAACCGCCGGAATTCCCTATCGCTATACGAGCCCATGGCTTTCCCCAGAAAACGCTTTCCAGAGTTTCATCAGTACCGTTTCTCCAGAACAGGCAATCCTCAGGAGCAATAAGCCCCAGCAGGGGATGTCCCTCGATCGGGATACCTCCAGGTACCGGATCCCACTGCAGCTGAATGTCGATCCTCGAGGCGTAGCTGCTGCCGCTTTCACCGGTGATGGGAAACACCGTGATCATAGCCACACGTGTTCCCGCAAGGGGGATAATGCCGCCGAACACAACATGCCTGTCTTCGGGCGGCAGCGGATCTGCATCTATCTCTATAGCAGACAGACCTTCACCGGATATGACAGGGGCTCTTGCCTGATCCGAATTGATGCCTGTTGATCTGTATGAGGTTGCCGAATAACTAAGTTCAGGTTCAGCTCCATCGGGAACGGGTATGAAAAGAGTCAGTGATGGACGAACGAGCTCACCGGCTGCGAATCTTGCAGGTATTCCCTCGAAAACAGGATAACTGCCGCGTTCAGTGCTGATTACAACAGGATCTTCGAAGGTCAGGACTGTACTGTACTCACTTGAGGGATCCGTTGAATCAAACGCTGTTAACTGTGATACGGATACACAAATCAGAAGTAAGGATATCATTCTCCGTATACCGCCTTAACTATTTTGGGAAGAATACTGCCGGCAGCTCCACGCAGGCTTAACGTTCCAACCAGGGATGAAAGAGGGGTTTCCTCAGGATTTATCTCTATAACTTTTACGCCTCTTCGCAGAGCGATCAGAGGTAACGAACTTGCCGGATATACAACCATGGAAGTTCCTATGACCATCATCAGATCACAGCTGTCCGCCAATCGAAATGCCTTTTTCAGAGCCTGCTGCGGGAGCTGCTCTCCAAAGAGAACAACATCCGGCCTCAGGATGCTTCCGCATGAACAGCGCGGCGGAAGCTTCTCAAAGAGGTCTTCGGACATCTGAACAACGGGAGCACCGCAGGAATCAATGCAGGATGCTGTTCTGAGATTTCCGTGAAGTTCAACGACATCCTTTATTCCGGCTTTCTGGTGAAGTCCGTCAACATTCTGTGTTATCAGTGGAAATATCCCCTTCCCGTTCTGTATCCGTGCAAGGGCATAATAACCTGCATGGGGCTGTAGTTCCTGGCAGGCTTTCAACCTTTCTCCGTACCACTCCCATACCAATGCGGGATTCCTTCTGATGCCCTCAAGAGAGGCGAGGTCCTCGGCTCTGTACTCCCTCCAGAAGCCATCCTCTCCTCTGAATGTTCTTACTCCGCTTTCTCTGGACATCCCGGCTCCGGTTGAGACAACCATTAATCCGGAAGCATTTATCATGTCCGCGGCCTCTGCAATAAGATGCCCGGGCGGCAATTCTGTTATTACACTCCCCATACATTCTTCTTCAGTGTTCACGCACAACCGCCATAATGTCGGTAACTGAACGGGACGCGCCTCCCTGAGTCGAGAAGTCAATTCTGTATATGTAAGCCCCGGATCCCGGTTCATCGAAATCCATATCAAGGCCGTCCCATAGAACCTGGTTGTAGCCTTCATCGCAGGTTACGGTTTTCTGCCATATGGCTCTTCCCGCAACGGTATAAACAGTAACCACAGCTGTACCGGCAGAAGATGTCTCGAAATTGAAGCACCTCTGCCCTTCCCCCGGAT
>JAUWSQ010000065.1 GCA_030609965.1 Candidatus Fermentibacterota bacterium | reverse complement strand
TGAAGAAACTTCAGGGTATGCTTCCTATCTGTGCCTCCTGCAAGAAAGTCAGGGATGATGACGGTTACTGGCAGCAGATCGAGGCCTATATCTCCGATCACTCCGATGTGAAGGTCACTCACGGAATCTGCCCTGAATGCATGCGCAGACTTTACGGTGAAGGATTATTCAAGGAATAAAGAAGGGTAAACCTGTGTTCTGCAAATGCTTGTATGTTGCTTATCTGCTGAGCGCGTTCGGTACCGTTTACGCTCACCCGCATATGTTCATCGATACAAAGCTTGAGGTACGTCTTTCCGGAGATTGCCTTGATGGCCTGGAGATAACCTGGTATTTCGACCCGATGTTTACCTCGTCTATTGTGAACGATTGGGATGCAAACGGGAATGGCAGCTTCAGCTCGTCTGAGGTTGATCTGATATATGAGAACGCATTTTCGAACCTTGCGGATTTTGATTATTTCACGTACGTCAGTTCGGGCAGTACAACACTGTCCCCTTCTGCGGTGGAGGATTTTATCGTTTTTATGGATGCTCAGACACTGGTTTACCGGTTCTTTGTGCCCTTCGATATGCCGGTGTGTGATGGATGTTTCTCTGTTGCCATTTACGATCATACCTACTACTGCGATATCCTTTATTGTTCTGATTCTCCGATTACACTTACCGGTACCGGCAGCACGGATGCGTCTTTCCAGATCGTGGAGAATCAGAATATCGAAATCCTTTACGGAGGTTCCGTATCGATCTCCCGGGATGGCAGGAGTTATACAGGCCTTGCATATCCGCAACAGGTTGTTGTCACCATGGCTGCAATCTAGAGTTCATGCGATTCGGGGTTTTCATTACCGTTGTTTTTCTTCTTATGCTTGTACCTTCTTCGGGGTTGAGCCAGGGGAATCCATTCCTTTCCGGAACTTCCGATAATACTCAGCAGAACCAGGTGACCGGATCTTCTTCGCTACTATCGAACAGGCTTATCGGCCCCCTGCTCAGATGCAGCATCGACCTGCAGCGATCGCTTCAAATTTCGATTTCCCGGACCATGCAGAGTGTTAAGGAGAAAGGGGATCTCGGAAGTTTGTTCATTCTTCTGGGAGCATCCTTTATTTTCGGTTTGCTTCATGTCATAGGCCCGGGGCACCGTAAAATGCTCGTGATCGGTTACTTCATGGGCGAGGAAGCTAAACCGGTTATGGGTGTGCTTACAGGATTCCTTCTGGCACTGGCACATGCAGGTAGCGCTATCATTCTGGTTGGAGGGTTCTACTGGGTTGCCTCCCGGTCTCTGATTGTATCTTTAAATCAGGCGGAGCTTATTCTGTTCCCGATTACCTATGGTATTGTTGTTCTCCTGGGGGCATGGATGCTTTTCCAGGGAGTGCGGGGTTATCATCTGCATGAACAGCGCGGTGCCTCAGCTACTGGTCTGGGCGGGCTTATCCTGTCCGGTCTTATTCCCTGCCCGGGAGCATCTGCTATAATGATATTTGCCATAACCTCCGATGCCGCGCTCCTTGGGATCCTTGCCGTACTCGCCATGTCTCTCGGGATGGGATTGTTCCTTTCCGGGCTGGGACTACTGAGCATATTCTTCCGGCGCGGTATATCCCGCTTCTTCGAAGACCAGAAACGTGCGCGGATTCTTGATCTTATACTTCACCTGGTTGGCGGGGTTCTTATGGTTTGTTTCGGGGCTTTCCTTCTCGCAGGAAGTCTTCTGGGGTGAAGAGTGCTCATCCTTAATGCAGTCAGGGAATCAGAGCTGATCCCGGGGAATCCATGGACATTGGGTGTTTGTTGTTGGATATTGGGCGCAATGTTACACACAATATGGAAGGACTCTATTTGCCTCAATTAACTTCATTTACCGGCAGGCAGCAGGAACTGGAATTGCTGAATCATCAATTAGATGAAGCGATTAATTACAGTGGTGGTTTTGTCCTGGTAAAAGGTGAGATAGGTGTAGGAAAGACATGGCTTCTCAAACAGTTTATTAGCAGTATTAAAGAGCGTGATCTTCACATCCTGCATGGCAAAGTAATAAAAGATGATGTAAAACCTTTCTCGCCTCTTACTCAGATGATCAAGCACTATTTATGCGACCTTGAGCATAACCGGTCATGGCTCCTGAAATACCTTGCTCCGGAAATCGCTTCGCACTTCACTCGTCTCATACCTGATCTTGGGAATAACTATCCATTAAGCATGCCTGACCTGGCGCATCAAGTTGACAACACCTCATTTCTATATTCTTTCCAGCGCTTTTTTGAAAATCTATCCAAATCCAAACCCCTGGTTCTGATTCTGGATGACATACATTGGATGAGCGGGGAAGCCGTTCAACTGCTGCATTATCTTGTTAAAAGGATAAGTGAACAATCAATTCTTATTGTGGGAACCTCACGTATGGAAATAGATGATCCTGTATTGAAGGAAACAATAAAAGAGTTCAATACGGAGCGCCTGGTACTCAATATCAACCTTGCAAATTTCTCGCAGGAGGAAACGATAAACCACTTGTACGGGAAGTTCGAATGTAATCTTTCCAATCACTTCGTTGATTGGCTATATGTGATCACAAAAGGAAATCCTCTGTTCATCGAGGAAATACTTAAAGCTCTTGTCCGCCAGAATATAATTCATCAGGATTACAGCGGTAACGGATGGCAGACCGAGGACGATTATAAAGATTTCACTATAACCGAAACAGTTGACAGTGTTATACATTATCGCCTTGGAAGTTTAGCTGCGGATGAATTGAGCATGCTGCAGGGTGCTGCTGTAATTGGTGAGCGATTCAGCCCCGAATTGCTTCGAAAATTATATGATTCAATGCCCACGGAGCAATTCCTCAGGATAAACAGAATCCTGATAGCATCAGGCATGATTACTGAACCTGACGATATGCAGCAGTTCGCCCATCCGCTTATTCACACGTTACACTACCGGAGGATTTCGATAAGCAGAAGGCGGGAATTACATCGGAAACTGGCAGGTATTCTAAGAGAAAGCAATGGAAGCGATGAGGAAATCGTGTTCCACATGACAAAGGATCTGCTTCCATCAGAAGAAACTGAAGAACTCGTCCGCCACCTGTACAAAGTATCCATGGCTTTGATGCTGAGCAGTTACCAATACTCCATTGCCTGGGAATACCTGAATATTGCAAAAGAGATAGCTGAAAGGATTTCTCTTGAGGATAATCAAAGGCTGAAGATCCTGGCTGAGTTCAACTACCTCTCATGGAAGATGGGCAGGAACTGTCTGTCATCCGAAGAATCAGAACATCTTGCCAGGGAGCTGATTCACAATGATCTCGATAAAGAGGCAGCACTTACTTTCCGGATACTATTTCATAAAGAAATGAGTACTCAAGACATTGAGAAAGCGGAAGAATTCTTCGAAAAAGGCCTCTCCCTTCTGAATATCCATGGTTCATTCTACTGGACATTTGTTGTTGAGCACTGTCTTCTTCAGAGAAGGAAAGAAATGCTGGATGAATCGGAACGGGAGGCTTTGAAGCTAGCCGCGGAAATACCCCCGAACAGGGCTCCTGAAGCGTTGTTTAAGGTGTACACCAACCTTGGATTTGTCTCATATTTAAAGGGAGATGTAAAACAGGCACATCAATATCTTACCAGAGCCAGGAAGATAGTGGAAATGCAGCATCTCCTTCATCAAGTTGGACATTCCAGCTCAAATCTGGGGCTGATTGAAATGTCAATGGGCAAACTTGATTCCGCGCTGATAAGATTCAAAGATTCAATAAAAGAAGCAGAGCTGCTCCGTCTGGAGCCATTGATTGGAATCAACCTTCTCTACATCGGATCGTACTTTCTATATAAGGGTGAGTATGAGCAGGCATTCAGCTTTTTCGACCAGGCAATGGAAAAAGCTGAGAGTACAAATAATCCGAGGTTGAAACTGAATGTTCAGATCAGCAGAGCAAAAACATTCCTGAGGCTGGATGATATTGAAATGGCTGAATCGATTTTCAAAGGGATACCCGAGGATAGAATATCCAAGCAGATGCACTTCGATATTCAAATCATGGAAAGTTATATCCATATAAAGAAGAACGAACTAGAACTTGCAGAGGAATCCATTGACAGTGTATTGAAACGAACAAAAGAACTTCACTCCGGGATGCGATACGGAATCGCTCTTGGGGTAAAGGCTCTGGTTCTGCTGCACAGGAATATGCAGTCTGAAGCGATGAGCAATCTGGAAAACTCGAAAAGTAAGCTGTTCGCAAAAGGAGAAATGCCTTACATAAGCGAAATACTGCTGGACTTCGGTCTTGCCATGGGGGGGGCAGAGGGAGAGACCATATTCATAGAAGGATTGGGAATTCTATCCATCATGAAGGCTACAGCAGAAATTTCCCGCCTTTATGATGTTGTGAAGAAGAAAGACGGATTCAATATTGCCGCTGAACTGATCAGCGAAATGATGGAAGATATCAGTGTAGATCGAATTGAAGTATCCACATTCGGCGGTCTGGCTGTCAAGAGACCCGGTGATGCGGATGTGGTGGCAAACAGGGAATGGAAAACCAGAAAATCACAGGAACTGCTCGCGCTGATTCTTGTGCAATCCGGCTCTCGCGGTTCGACCAGAGAAATATTTGCTTCTCATCTCTGGCCGGAGACAACCAAGAAAAAGTCTCTGTTGAATCTGCGGGTTGCGCTTTCCCATCTCAATAAAGTCATGGGTAATCATGCTATACGTCAGGAAGGTTCTTTCCTTGCGCTTGACAGAGTGTTCGTCCAGGCGGATCTGTGGATGTTTGATTCGCTTGTAAAAGAGTGGCGTACTTTCAAGCAATCCGGAAAATTCCATCCGGCTGAGGATCGGGCACGCAGAGCAGTCAGTTTATACAAGGGTTACTTCCTGCCTGAATTCTACAGTCTGCCTGTAGCTGATAAGCAGGATGAGCTGAAGAACATGATGAGAGAGCTGTTGTTCTGGCTGGCTACAAGATGTATTGAACGAGTCGAATGGCCCGAAGCGATCCTTTTTGCCAGGAGGCTTCTGCTCCTTGATGCATGTAATGAACAGGCATGCAGAATTATTATGCAGGGCTTTCATAATCAGGGAGATCGAACAGGCGCGATAAGGCATTTTAAGTATCTAAGCAAATGTCTCAAAACGGAATTCGATACCGTACCGAGTCCGGAAACAGTCAAACTCCATGACAGGATCACTGCCTCGAACTGATTGAGCAAACCCACGGTCTCTGTTTTAACACTTTTTTAACGCTGACATTCTATACTCGCTTCCATGAACAAAATTGAAAAAAAGATATGCCCGTGCTGTAACTACCTGGGAATTGGCAGTGATGTAACATGCCCGCACTGCGGGCTTGCATTGATTTCGAAATGTCCCGAATGCAGTGCACAGATCAGAGTAGTATTTGCAAAATACTGTTCCATCTGCGGCTGTCGCTTTGAGGATACAGTTAACACATCAAGCAGAAAGGATGGTAAGAAGAAAGGAGAAACCAGTAACCTTTTAGATGGTAAGTAACAATAAATTCTGGCCTTTGAAGAAGGCCGGGAAAACACCAGGGAGGAAGAAATGAAGTTTTTAGTAATAAGCCTGCTATCCGTCAGTTTGCTTTTCGCAACTGCATACGACGGCTTAAGCGAAGATTTCGGTATCGAGACCGAAGTCAGGTCAACAGGCAGTGGTTTCTCACCGGACAACCCGAACAATCTGGGTTACGCCCCGGTTCCTGAACCACTTGACGTATCGACTCTTGCGGACATAAATGATCCCACTTCCGCTTACGAGTACTTTTCGCCGGTGGATAGAGCCCTCTCGTATGAAGATGAAGGTTCCTCTGTCTGGCCTGTTTACGATTGGAACGATGATATAGAGGTCTATCCCGGTGCGGTTGGAGAGGGTCAGGATTTCGATTATGACGAAGATACGGATGTTCTATATGCCGTTTTCGACACCGATCACGCCACACTCGACAGTCTTGTCGCCTACAGTTCAGATGATGGCGGATTAACCTGGAGTTTCTTCGGTTTCGCAACTAACAACGACGGTGCAATCAGCAATCCCAAGATCCGTGTTGTCAAGGATTCTGGAGGCAATTCCTGGGTTGTTATAATGGGTCTGTGGGTAGAATCAGGAGATGATCTACTCTGGATCAGAAGGTTCACCACAGCCGGCGGGTCTGCCACCTTCGAACAGGTTGCTTCCGATGTGCAGTTTGCCGACCTTGACGCTGATGTAGGTTCTGGTGCTTGGGCTTACGCCACGTACGTAACCTCCGGAACGACGGATGTTCGCCTTGCCAGGAACAACATGGGTGGTGGCGGCTGGGTGGATGATCAGATCATCCGTGTCGACAATCAGATTACCCCTTACCCCGCGGTTGCCGCAGGTGTAGGCGGAACAGTAGCAGTCGCTATGCTTGACGAGAGAGCTGTCGGAACGCCTCAGGTTCGCGTACGGAGAAGTACGAACTACGGTTCTTCCTTCGGGGCTTCAGCCCAGATAAGCAACGCAGGGTCTCCCCTTGCGGATACCGATATAGCATTCAGCCGAGGCACCCCGCAGACAGGCTGGGTAACGGTTACTTACGGGTTCACGGGTAATGATAACTTCGGTTACTACTACAGCACGGACAGCGGCGCTGGCTGGACGTACGGTACAACATTCTCTGCTCCCGGCAGCACGCACGAGAACCATGGCAACATCAGGTGCAGGAAAACCGCTTCCGGTTCCGTTACAGTTGCCTTTAACGCTGATCCTGGAGATTCAACGATGTTCAGCTGGACTACACCGGGTTCCCCGACCGCATTTACAACACCTTATAGAGTAAACGAGTTCAACGCCACAGGTTGGTGGCCTGCAGCTGCGGGCTGGAGCGGCAGCAATTCCGCGATTCTGTACACCGACTGGGGCAACAACTACAGGCTCATGTGGGACTGGTATGGCAACACGGGTATTGAAGGAACATCCACGAATCTGAATATGAATCTGATTCAGAATGCTCCTAACCCCTTCAGCGCCAGCACGAACATCAGTTTCAGTCTTGCCCAGAGCAGCCCGGTCACGATCTCCATCTACAACGTAGCCGGACAGCTCGTAAGCTCCCTCGCAGACAATCAGAGCTTCGAAGCGGGTTCACATTCTGTGCTGTGGAACGGCCAGAGTTTCTCCCCCGGAGTATACTTCTGCCGTCTCAGCGCTGATGGAATCAGCCAGACTCACAGAATGCTGATGGTGAGATAACTCTTCAGAAATGACCTGACTTATATCAGGTTGTCCCGCCCGGAGCCCTGCTCCGGGCGGTTCTTTGTTCCGGCAGGATGTCTTCTCGCCTCCTGTTGAATCCTGTAGTATTCTATGTGCATACCATACAAATCTCCGGGGATGGTGAATCGTAGCGGAAAGATCGGTCAGATATGGAGCCCATTAAGAGAGTACTTATGAAAGTCTTCCTGGCAGCAGCGGTTATTTACCTGATTATCTGTGTCTATGTGTATCTGAACCAGAGGGCTTTCATCTACTTCCCGCAGCAGAGAGTTCTTTACACAGGCGAAAAACCCATAGAGATACGGAGCGGAGAAATAACTCTCAGGGGATGGGTATTGAACGAGGGCTGCGATGAAGCTGTCATATACTTCGGCGGAAACGCCGAGAGACCCGAAGCGGGAATCCCCGATTTCAAACGTATTTTCGGTAACCAGACAGTGTACCTGATAAACTACAGAGGTTATGGGGAGAGCGACGGCAGCCCCACTGAAGATGGACTTTATGCGGATGCTCATGCAATCTACGACCACGTATCACAGTACCACTCGGAGATATCCGTTATCGGGAGAAGCCTCGGCACGGGTGTGGCCACCCGCCTGGCTTCTGATAGAGATGTATACAGGCTGGTACTTATAGAGCCTTTCGACAAAATGGTGAGTATTGCCCGGACCGCCTATCCGTTTTTCCCTGTGCAGATCATGATTAAGGATCGCTACGATTCAGCCGGCAGGGCAGGAAGCATCACTTCGCAGACTCTTATTATCATGGCAGGGAGGGATGAGATTATTCCAGGCTGGTCAACGGAGAGACTTATCTCGGAGTTCGATCAGGAAATTCTGGAGGTTGTGGTCATTGAGGGTGCGACTCACAACGATATACAGAACTATCCACAGTACTACGTGGTGCTGGGGGAGTTTGTCACATCTGAAATATTGATTGGAAGGTGAAGCAATGAAATCAGGAACCATGTTTGTTCTGCTGATACTGCTTGCCGGGGGAGAGGTATTTGCCAACGGAGGTCCATTCGATACCTCCATACCACTCGTGTCCGGGAATATCTCTTTCCTGCAGGAGACGGATATCCTGCTCCGGTCGGAACACCTTACTATTGTGCCTGTTGGCGACTGGATTGAGGTTCACGCCGTTTATGTTCTGGAGAACACCGGCCCTGCCAGATCGGTGGAGTACGCCTTTCCAATTGAAGTCGACGCTTCATATTATACATATTACTACCATACCAGCAGTAAAGAGCCGAGTGTGAGCATTCTTGATGGCGCTTTGCCCCTTCCTCTTCAAATCCTCTCGTTTCCTGAAGAAGAAGATGCGGAAGTGTTGGGAAACAGCTTCGTTCCCGGTATCGATAACTGGTATACCACTACCCTCTCTTTTCAATCCGGAGAGACAAAGGTCATCAGCGCTCACTGCAGGATCATGGCCGGCTACGAGGATTTCTCCTACACCAAACAATTTTTTCCCAGCCACCTCTCCAGATGTTTCCAATACCGGCTGGATCCAGCTGGTTACTGGGGCTGCGGCACTGCGGATACATTTCAGTACGCTATCGATTTTTCGTGGGTGCTGCAGAACGGCGGAAAGGTAGACTCGATAAGCGGACCTGGAGAATGGCTTTCGGAAAGCGTGTTCGGGCTCACCCAGTCTGACTTCTCGTTGGACAGCGCCCCCGTGATCCGATTCGAGTATTCCATTGACCGCTGGAAGCTTGCCGAGCTGATAGAGAACTACGCTCTTAGAAGATGGCACGTAAGCGGAGTAAGTGTCTCCTCAGAACTGCCGGATCAGGAGGATCACGACTACAAATACCGCAACCTGTTTGATGGAGATCTTTCAACAGCATGGGTGGAGGGAGCTTCCGGTGACGGCACCGGGGAGTGGATACAGGTGGACCTGCCGGAGAACTTCGATCTGGGCAGCATCGGCATCATCAACGGTTATCAGAGCAGTCAGGAAGCATACGAGTCGAACGGAAGGGCTGCTCAGGTCCGCTGCACGATAGTCTTCGCTGACGGCAGCAGTACCGAGTTCTCCGAAGATATTGAGGACCGAAGCTGGGAAGAGGTGACAGCAGACCCCTGCCGCGGGTTTACGCCACTGTGGGATGCAGGATGGGACGGAAAAATGTACGAAGTTGCAGTGAGTGTGCGCCTGGAGATACTCGGTGTTCATCCGGGACACTCCTACAATGATCTTTGTATCTCCGAGTTCATAATCATCGGTTTTCCGCACGGGTTGTGGGATTGGTAATCTCGTTTTTCATCTTCCTCTCGGCTGCTTTTCCTCTGACCGAACCTGAAGTTTCCGATCACTGTGTTTACCTTCAGACGGGAGACACACTTTACGCGAGCGCAGCCGCTGGCCGCATCGTTGACTGGTTCATTGCCCTGCCGGTAAAAGCGGAGTACGGCAACATTATCCCCGGCGGGGAGCCGAGAGGGCTGGGAGTGGACACGCTTGATTACCGGGTGTTCCTGCTGGCCGGGGGAGAATCTGAGGTTCGATTGGTACCGGAGGATGAGCTTCTGTTACCCTCTCCGGGCGTTTTCTATCTGCTGGCGGATCCGCCTCTGGAATTGCGGGCTGATACAGTCTCTGCTGTTGAGCCTCTTCATTATCGTTATCCTGATCATGTGATACAGGTTATCTCAAGACCCTCTGATGACTATATCGGCTACCTCCTCGAGGTGATCAATACACCTTTCCTGATGGCACCGAGGTTTACTCCCGAGGGGCACCAGCAGGCGGATTCCCGGCTGGGGTGCGATTGTGCGGGCCTCGCGGTTTACGGAAGAAGACGGATGGGCTTCGATATTCCCTATGCGGGCCCACTGAGAATTCTACCGTACCTGATCCCCGTTCTGCCGGATATCTTTGCAGCGGATTCCTCTTCTCTTCCGGTGGTCTACAGGTCCGAAACCGGTGAGACTGTTCCTGTGGGAGAGGGCGGTCTTGAGCGCGGTGATCTGGTTCACTTTGGTGTCCAGGTATCGATTTTCCTTGAGGACAGAGGGGTTATCGGAATGCTTGATCCTGAAGACATGCTGATTCAATCCTGGTTCGACGGTCCCCATGTTTGCATAATCAGGGAGAGCGGGTTCTACGATCTTCCGGTGAGACTTTACAAGTGGGCCGGGACCGAGTGAATCGGTCATATCAGATATTTAATAATTTTAGTACAAGTAAGAAGGAGGAATGAAGTGATATCGATAACTCGCGGATTCATTCTTTTAGCTGTCCTGGCTGCTTTTATGGATAGCGGCTATGCGCAGCAGGTGTTCACTGAGGTTTCTGCTTCCCTGGGCATTTCAGGCCAGACCGGGCTTGGCCATTCTGTCGGCTGGTGCGATATAGATAACGATGGTGATCTTGATGTGGCTATGTCGAACCAGGATGGGTCCGGTTTCTGGCTGTACAGGAACAACGGAACGAACTTCACGAATATCACTTCTTCTGCCGGATTGGCTGGCATTGGAGCCTACCGTATCCTATGGGGTGAGGTAACGGGAGACGAGTACACCGACCTTGTGCTTGACTGGGGTTCATCGCAGAAACTATTCGGTAACGATGGAGACGCCACTTTTACAGATCTTACTTCCGGAAGCGGTCTGACCGGTAATCCAGTCTGTATCGCGGATTTCGATAACGACGGTTCCGCTGATGTTCTGACACTTACAAGTTCCGGATGCAGTGTCCTTCTGAATTCCGGAAGCGGTGTTTTCACCGAGCAGGCCGCGGGAACGGGGGACTGGTGGGTTGCCGTAACCCTGGATTATGACCTTGATGGCGATCAGGACATCTACCTCGGCACTTACGGCAATGATCCGAATGCACTTCTTCGGAATGACGGTTCGTCTTTTACGGATGTTACAGTAGCGGCAGGAGTTGCTTTCAACACCGGTACCGGGGGAGTCACTGCCGGGGATTACAACAACGATGGGAATATTGATCTCTACCTGGGCAACTACTCGGCACCCGGGTGCAAACTTTTCGAGAACAACGGCGATGGCACATTCTCAGATGTCACAACAGCGGCGGGAGTTCTCGGGCATACCGACACCAGAACGAGCGCATTCACCGACTACAACAATGACGGCTGGCTGGATATTTTCTCGTCCCATCATGATTTTTTCGTGTACAGCAATATCATGTGGAAGAACAACGGCAATGGAACATTTTCCGATGTTGGTGAGAGCCTTGGTCTATCAGGTGAGTTTATAGGGGACTACTTCGGTACAGCCTGGGGGGACTACAATCTCGATGGAGATATTGATCTTTTCGCGGTTGGGCATATTGATAAGTACGTGCTGTTCAGAAATGACCAGAGCACGACGATACCTGCCAATTACGTTACCCTTGAACTTGAGGGGACCGTTTCCAATCGCGACGCAATAGGCGCGCGTGTTGTGGCAGACCTTGGAGCAGTAAGCCTTACGCGGTGTGTGCGTGGAGGAGAGGGGTACCACGATTTCCACAGCATGGTGATTGAGTTCGGCCTGTATGATGCCACATCAATTCAATCCCTGGAGATCAACTGGCCCAGCGGCCTCGTTGAGACCTACACAGATATTTCGGCAAATCAGTACATCTATGCTATTGAAGGTGACAGCCTCCAAACCGGGATTGCAAGTGGTTCTCCGCAGGTTGGGTCCGGTGGATTACAGCTGAACTGCAGCCCCAATCCCTGCAGGGATTACCTGTCTCTGGACTATGCGGGAGAGGCGGGAATGTGCTCTGAGCTGGAGGTCTTCGATCTGTCAGGAAGGCTGGTAAGGTCGCTTGGAAGCAGTGTAATGGATGGTTCCCTGCAGAATGCGGTATGGAACGGCTTTGATGATTCCGGAGAGAGAGTGCCTGCCGGAGTGTACATATGCAGGCTTCGTGCGCCTTCGGAGGCTGCCTCGCGCATGGTTATATTGCTGCGTTGATTACTGTTTCGGGGCTATCGTATAATGACCATCCTTGCGGTTACAGAAGCGCTTTCGGTTGTAAGCCTTGCGAAGTATACACCTGTTGAGAGGTCTGACGTGTCGATACTCACATGGTTCAATCCTTCGCTCATCATGCCGCCTGCTGCAACCAGTACCTGTCTACCGGAGAGATCGTAGATCGTCAGTGTTATCTGCTGCTGCGCGGGAAGGCTGAAGGCTGCAGAGGCAAGCCCTTCCATTACGGGATTCGGAGTTATTGAAAGGGTGAAATCAACCTGAGGACCCGAGGATTGTTCCCCGACACCAGTACTGTTGTAAGACCTCCATGCCGCGCATCCTGAGGTACCAGCGTATAGATATTCATCGGATTCCGTCAGGCATTGAACTTTTTGAAAACCCAGATCATTTCCTACCTGAACCGGTGCCCCGGTCCAGTTCTCCCAGAGCCATACCGCATCGGTCGAAGTCGCAACCAGAAGGCCATTGAAAAGGGTTGATTCAATTAGATCGCTGGCAGAGCCGAAAGCTGTAGTAACCTTCGTCCAGGTGGCTCCGGTATCGCTTGATGAGTAAAGACCGCCTGATCCGGCCGCTGCCAGCAGGCTGCCGTTGGCAGGGCATACAGCGAGACTGTAAGGGGTTCCACTGTAGCCTGATGCAGGAATGCTATGCCAGATGCCTCCCCCGTCTTCGGTGTAATAGAATGTATATATGCTGTTCTGGTATCCCAGGCAGAAAACTCTGTTCTCATCGTTCGGGTCTACCGCTATTGCCCTTACGTATCCATAACCGGTCCCGTTGTACAGCTCGTGCCTTATCCAGCTTGTACCGGCATCGGTTGAAACTGAGGCCACTCCTATGTAATTCGGGGATTCGTATTTGTAACCGCAGCTCCAGACAGTGCTGCCGTGTTCGCTGACCATGTCGTAACCGTCACTGTAGTAAGAATCCTGTAACGACCAGACGGAACCTCCGTCTGTGCTCCTGTAGAGCTCTGCATTTCCTCAACCGGTGCCCTCAAGGGCCAGCAGTGTATCAGATCCGACTGATTCCAGGGCGCAGAAATCACCGCATGCGAGGGGAGTTGTCACCTCCTGCCATGTCAGCGTGGGGCCGTCCTCTGCCCTGAAGAGACCTATATCCATCATGTTCATGAATATCCAGCCGTTTACATACTCCATTGCGAGAACTTTACCCACGATCAGTCCTGAGTTGTGAGGGGTCCAGGATGACCCCGCATTATTGCTGTAGTAGAAACCCGCTGAACTTCCCGTATACACCACAGAGCTGTTTGCCGCGTCAGGGGTGATCCATCTGATATTGGTTCCACCCAGTCCGGAGATTTCTGTGGTCCAGGTGATGCCGCCATCTATGCTGCGGTAGGCAAATGAATTGGCACAACTGAAAACCAGATTGTTGTCAGCGCTGCTGAAGGATATATCGTAGTTGTAGCTCTGGTTTCTCATGTTTGCCCAGGTTGTCCCTCCATCTGTCGATCTCCACATGTTGGAAAGGGATCCTGAAAGCATGATATCAGGGTTCGCCGGGTGAAAAGCAGTACCATTCATGTAATAGGTTGCAGATGGAGGTGTGACATCAGTGAAGGAAGTCCCTCCGTCTGTTGACAGAAATAGGAATGGGATATATCCAGTATTGTACTCGTAGCCACCCACCAGAATGTGATCAGGGTTTGAGGGAGACACATCGATGCATCTTCCATAGGATGTATACCCGCTTTGCAGAACAGCAAGGCTGCTCCAGGTTGCTCCGGCATCGAGGGAGTGGTAGAAGGTCATATCCCAGTTGCTTCCGTTGTATTTGTAACCAGATGCAAAAACCTCTTCCCCGTTGGATGGATGGGCTATTGCATCGTAGAAATACGTATTGGTGAAGTACGTGTCAGTCCAGGTCATGCCGTTGTCGGAGGAAGTCCAGATTCTGCTGGAACCCACCGCGACCAGTTTTCCGCTTTCTGTCATAACCATGTCGTAGGGTATTCCATTTGTGAAATCCGATATGGTACTCCAGCTGTTTCCGCCGTCGGTGGAACAGATGACCTGCGTTGGGTATGCGCCGGAGACGGCGAAGAGTGTACCTGCGTTCTGGGTGGACTGCAGAACGGCTATTACCTCACCGCCCTGCGGACCCACCGATTCCCATGGGCCGTAGCTCAGAAGAGGCAGTATCAACAAAATCAGAATATTCATAATTTCCCTTCATTCTGCAGTGATTTACTATGGATTACACATAATACTGCAGGAGTATGATGTAAATACAGTAAGTATTTATATAACATACATGCAGAGGCTTGCCCGATTCAAGAATGTCCTGAGGACAGGATTGCGAAGAGGTGGTTCTGAGAGTATCTATAGCTCAACTTTGTATGGTGAGTAAAGATGGGGGGGAATTTGACCGGTCCGCAGATATTCGTTACAGCTGTGCTTACCGCGGTTATTGTGCTTATTTATTCCCGAAGGATTTCCGCACCGGTAATATTCATTTCCGCGGCAGCTGTTCTGACTATCGGGAGCGTTATTACACCTGCCCAGGCTCTGGCAGGTTTCGCGAATGATGCCATAGCTGTAATGCTTATGCTCATAATTCTGAGCGAAATCATGAGGAAGACCGGTTTCCTGGAATGGATATTCGAGCGGAAGATGAATATCTCGGGGAATTACAGGACGTTTCTGGGTCAGATGATGCCTTTCGTGGCGGGCAGTTCTGCCTTCATGAACAACACGCCGATCGTTGCAATGATGATTCCATTCGTTGGTGACTGGGGAAAAAAACACGGTAT
>JAUWSQ010000013.1 GCA_030609965.1 Candidatus Fermentibacterota bacterium | reverse complement strand
TTGATGCTGTCCTTATGGACATCGAGCCCCACATAACGTATGAACATTTCGGACCACCCTTCTGGTTGAAGTTTCCAATAAGGGTAAGTTACCCTATCGGAAGTGGTGGTCCAACCATTATGTCTAGGGCTTCTCTCTGACAGCACCATTGTATGCTGGGGGGGTAACTTTAGCTGCGAGTGCAATCCTCCCATTTCCCTCAACCAGGACTTCGTGAAGATCGAGGGGGGTGAAGAGAACGTCATTGTTCTCCGGGATGACGGACTTATCACCGGCTGGGGACTGAACAACGAAGGGCAATGCAATCCTGCCGAACCCAATGAAGACTATATCGATATTGGCGCGGGACGTTGGCATGCCCTGGCCCTCAGACCCGACGGGACAATCGAAGCATGGGGTGATAATGCCTATGGCCAGTGCGATGTACCTGCTTCTAACGAAGACTTCATTGCAGTCGCCGCCGGCAACGACCATAGCCTGGGTCTCAAGCCCGACGGTTCAATCATCGCCTGGGGACGAAACCATCATGGACAGTGCAATGTGCCAAACCCCAATGAGGATTTCGTGGCCATAGGCTGCGGAACAACCCACAGCCTGGGTTTGAAATCGGACGGTTCAATCGTCGCCTGGGGTAATAATAGTGGTGGACAGTGTACCATTCCAAGTCCCAATGAGGGGTTTGTAGCATTTGACGGCGGGTATAGACACACAGTGGCTCTCAGAGAAGACAGCACGGTTGCGGTATGGGGTTTGAACAACTGGGGACAGTGCGACGTACCTGCTCCTAACGAGGACTTCATTGCAGTCGCCGCCGGGATGGGCCATTGCGTCGCACTGAAAGCTGACGGTTCCATTGTTGCATGGGGTTGGAACGACGAGGGTCAGTGCAAAGTCCCTGAGCCCAACCAGGACTTCATGGCCGTTGGTTGCGGGCAGCTGAACAGCATGGCTCTCAAGTCCGATGGTTCCGCCGTTGTCTGGGGCATTGACCAGTACGGTCAGACCTATCCACCCAGCGGTCCCAACCAGGATTTCATTGAAGGAAGCGTAGGAGCAATTTACTGTCTCGGTCTCAAGGCTGACGGTTCGATCGTCGCCTGGGGAAGTAATAACTTCGGTCAGTGCGAGGTTCCTGAACCCAATCAGGACTTCGTAGCCATTTCAGCCGGTGACTACCATGCCCTGGGCCTCAAGTTGGACGGTTCCATTGTTGCATGGGGTTTGAACGACGATGGTCAGTGCAAAGTACCTGAACCCAACGAAGACTTCATCGCCGTCGCAGCGGGTGACCAGAACAGCCTGGGACTCAAATCCGACGGCTCAGTCGTCGCCTGGGGCGAGAACAACTTCGGTCAGTCCACCGTACCCGAACCCAACGAGAACTTCGTATCCATGGCTGCAGGCAGATACCACTGCCTTGGTCTCAAGAGTGACGGTACTGTGGTGGGTTGGGGGACCAATGAGTATGGCCTCATTACCGTACCTGAACCGAATCAGGATTTCGTTGCCGTCTTTGCAGGCTACCTACACTCCATGGCCCTGAGGGCTTACAACACCGGTCTCGAAACAACTCATCCTGTGACAAATAACCTCAGCATACTGTCGGTCTTCCCCAATCCCATGATTTCCAGCGTAGTCGTCGAGTACTCCACTCCTGAACCGACAAGTCTTTCGCTCGAGGTCTTCGACATCTCGGGAAGGATGGTCAGAAGCATACAGGCGGGTACCGTTTCCGGAGGCCTGGGCACCATTACATGGGACGGGTGCGGCCAGAGTGGCGAGAGCCTCTCATCCGGCATCTACTTCGCGCGGCTGAGCTGTGAGGAAGGGCTCTTCGACTCAAGGAGCGTGGTGATTGTTAAATGATCAGGTTACATGGAGAGTAGGAGAAAACGATGAAGCATGGAATAGCTATTCTGACCGCACTCATCCTGATCAGTACAGCAGACGCGCAGCCCTTTGCGGTGGGAGCTGAACTAAACTTGCCCTGAAGTCCGATGGTTCGATAGTCGCCTGGGGTAGGAACGAATAAGAGCAGCCCGTTCAGCAGTAGTCATATCTTCAACATTCGGTACTAACTATCCCGGAATCATTCAGGTGTAAAGGATATCAACTGATGGAACCAAAGCAGATTTGGCAGCTATTATTTTGCAGGTAGTTGAATTTTCTCTTTAGAGTATCGATTTGGGTGCCGCTGGTTAATTTCTCACAATTCTGGGAGGACGCGTATGAACCGAAAGAATATTCGTATCTCAGTACTGATCATCTCTTTCGCTGCCATCACAGCTTGTGGATCCGGGCAGCAGCTTGCTATCGAATCCGATCCTGGTGGAGCCGAGGTCTACCTCATGCGGAGGGGTGAGTACGAAGTCAATGCAAGCATCGACGGTTTCGGTGGGAGTTTTGACGGTGACTCCTTCGAGGAGGAATTCTACCTTCTGGGCACTACTCCCCTTGAGTACGAGTTTGACCTGTCGGACACCGAGTCATCCTTTTACATCCCTGGTCTCCCGGCCGGAGTCAGTGTCACAAAGCATTACAAGGAAGGTATTCTCAGAGTGGAAATGGACGGGTATGAGACCGAACAGCGCACTATTCAGTTCTCTAACAATCTGTTCAACCTGGTTCTGAGCCTTGTACCCTTACCCGGAGATGCGGAAGGTGACTCCCGAGGCAGGTAAGCTGTTGCTGAATATCAGGGGAGAGGTGAGCGTAACTGAAACGATAAACATAAGATAGAACCACTGTCTAGATTGAGATCACGCTGGACAGGTTCTTCATGGAAATCCATATGCGCAGGATGTGGAAGCTTTTCTACAGTCTGTATGGTGAATTTTTCCCTGATTCACTCATCCGATTCCTGAGTGTTTGAATTTATCCCCAGCAATTCAGCAGCTCAGCCAGGTCCATGAATCTTGCCATTTGCCTTGGATAATGCTCTGGAATATGCTGGTAAATCACCTCATCTTCAGAGGGCAGGTGTGTAGTGGAGTTCAGAGATATTATCTGCTGTTTGTTTTGTTGACGAGGGATGGTTTCGGGTAGTATGCTCAGTTTCAGGCAGGAATCGAAGGTTTATTGTGAAAATATGCTGTTTCGGAAAATTCCCGGAACGGTTTAAAATCAAGATTCCTGTTGTTTGTGATGAAGAATTCAAATTTAATAAAGGAAACTTAATGACTAATAAACATGCTTACGTGCGTCATTCTGCAATAGGTTGTCCACTGAATCCAAACAACGCCCAACGGATTTGTGATTACCTCGAGCTGAACGGATGGACGTTGGTGGACGATCCAGAAAAGGCTGACCTGATAGTTGCCTCTGGTTGCGCATTCCATGAAGGAGCTGAAAAAGTCGCACTCGCAGAGCTTAAAGAGCTCCACCGGATCGCAAAGAAATCCGACCGCGAGGTTCAAATGATCGCCGCAGGCTGCCTGCCCCACATCACGAATAGAACGAAAGGCAAGTGGAAGGACGAGTCTTTCTCCGATATTCATTCTGGTTGTGTTGCGTGTTCGAAACCGGATATGCATTTGTTGGACGAAGCCATCGGGGCTGAAACCCCTTTTAACTCAGTTCCTTTCCCGTTCAGGGTGCAAAAACTAGATATGAAATTTGCTTCCCAGGCAATGCACGGCAGATTCGCGACGACCTTCATTTTGCCATTGCTCAAACCGTTTCTGCGCATGATCTCCAAAGGAGAGTTGAAACCCGATCTCGCCTATCGCCTTCTCTCCGCAGGCTATGCTCTCATCGTTCCAGGGCAGGGCTGTCAGAACCGATGCTCTTATTGCTGCATCAACTTCGCAAAGACAGATCCAGTCAGTCTTCCTTCTGAAACCGTAGTGAAAAGAATCAAAGAAGCCCTGTCAGACGGAGCCGCAGGTGTAATGATTTTTCCTGATGACTTGGGCTCTTGGGGGAAAGATCTTGGTTTTTCGTGGACCAAACTGATCGACGACATCAACTCCATCGAAGGTAACTTCCAGATAGCGTTATATCACATCAATGCGAACCAGTTCGTGACGGAAACAGACGCAGTCGAGCGAATGCTCAAAACCGGGCGACTGCGCTACATGGGCATCATGGTTCAACACGTCAATCCAGAGATTCTGAAGAGAATGCATCGTATGTCGTTTGATGTCGACGCGATGGTGGAAAAACTCAAAGTGTTCCTTCGAGCCGGGGTGGAGATTCAAACGCACGTGATAGTTGGCTTTCCGGGGGAAACTGAAGAGCAATTTGCCGAACTGGAGTCTTTCTTCCAGAAGTTGAAGAGCTATCCACTCGATGCGATTTTCTTCCCATACAGTAGGAGAGAAGGCACGTACGCTGCGATCCACCTGAAAGATCAAGAACTCCCCCATCGGATCATCAACAAGAGAATAAAACGGATACGAGAGACCTGCAAAGCCCTTTGGACTTGAAGCTCTATCCCTGCTGAAAACCTGAACAGCGCGTTGACGCTGGAATGTTGAGGTGCCGGTCATGCGATTGCGGAAGATCTATTGTCCTCTGCAATCCAGCACAGAGCACATACATCAAGCTGGATTCCCATTGTTTCCTGCAGAACTCTGGATCGGATATATACGCTGCTCTGGAGCGGAGGTTCCCCCCTACCGGCTAAGCTCATATATCTGCTCGTAATAACCGGGGGAAGTACTTCTTCGTGAGGGATTTGACATCCGGAGCCTATCCTCTCTTTTACACCACCGGATAGTTGGGTTACATCGAAGAACAGATCCTCGAGATGATGGATTTCTCCCTGGTAAATCTTTAACCCGCTGTTTCTGTTACTATTTTGCTGTGGAACTGATCAATGAACCTGATATGGATTACATTCACCCGAAAGACGATGTTCCGGAAAATAGAGGTCAGTTGATATAGCCAAGGTCCTTCAGGGTGTTAATATCACTCTCGTCGTGCACTACAAGCTCGGGGAAACCCTTCTGCGGAGTAGCCCAGTAGTAAAGGACATTTTCAACACCTGCTGAATCAGCAGCCAGAGGATCAAGCTCTTCGGGGTCCTCTGAAAGATCGAAGCTGACAAATTCCTCCAGATCCACCATGGCAATGGTCTTAATGTTTCCAGAGAGAACGGATGCCAGATGAGAGCTGTCCAAGAACGCCGTAGGTAGTACTCCGCTTGCTGGTACTGCTCTGAAAGCGTTGAAATCCTGTGAGAGGATATCGGTACCATCGAAAACAAAGGAATGTGAAATACCCGCCCATGTCAGAAGCGTGGGAAGAATATCGTATTGACCTGCAACCCTGGAATCAACAACACCCGCATTTATGCCCGGGCCGGTGAATATCAAGGGAATGTGAAGAAGTTCCTGATATAGTGTATGACAATGATCGACCCAGCCATGTTCAAGAAATTCCTCTCCGTGATCAGCCGTCAGAACGATAAGTGTATTGTTCGAAAGCCCGTTCTCACGCATCCAGGAGAACAGACGGCCGAGGTTATCGTCCACCCAGGTTATCTCACCGTCGTAGTATGACACAAGCTGATCCCTGTCCTGGGGATTCATCAGAACTCCATCCTCTATCAGCCAGCTTGTGGTTTCCTCAGAAGAGTATTCTCCATAAAGCTCCCTGTATTGCGGTGGGGGATTGTACGGAGCGTGAACATCGAAGAGATGAAGCATGCAGAAGAAGCGTTCGTCACTATGCTGTTCCAGCCAGATTATCAGGGAATCCACAGATACAGCCGCCCTGCCGTGACCTGCATCATTGCAGCTGTAATATTGAAATCCCTCGTTGAAACCGTGGGTCTCATTCAGCAGAATCACATTCGCAAGTCCGAAAGTGGTGAAGCCGGCTTCGCTTAAAAGAACGGGCAATGAAGGGAGATCAGTGTCCAGGGAGTAATTGATCTTGCGGGATCTCTCACCATCGTTCCAGAATATTTCCATATTCGTTCTGTGTGATCTTAATGAAAGACCAGTCCATATCGATGCATGTGAGGGAAGAGTCCAGGGAGCCTGGGCCTGAGCATTAAGCCATAGGGTACCTGATTCCGCCAGGCTGTCCAGCACCGGTGAGGTATTCCGATTGTATCCATAGCATGACAGGTGGTCCGCCCTTAACGTATCGATGATTATGAGAATGATATTCCGATGGCTGGAAGTTTCTGAAGATTGAGCCGCCTGTGTTTCTCCAATCTCCTCAGGCGTACCGCCGCATGAACACAGGAGAATTAGAAAAACAGGAAATGCAAAGAATATTACGTTCAGTTTCAGTTTCATGATTGCTCTCTCATATACTTGGTGAATTCCCTCAGGGAATAGATAATCTCAGGCATGACTGTAAATCGAATAACAGTGAAGCATAATAATGCAATCCGGCATGTGAAGTCAAGATAATCAACATGAAACTGGCTCTTCGAAAGCTTGCGCCATCTTTATTCAATGGAACCTGTATTGCCCTGACTCGTGGTTACCGTGTGTTCTACGAACATACAGATCCAAGATGCAATCATTCAGTAGCAGGATCAGGTATTCCGAGAGCTGACCTCAGTTTATGAAAAACAATTTTACTGTACCGTGACTGGAATTTCACACAGTTCTTACCGGTACGCTTGCCCCTGTAAAGCGCAGTATCGGCCAGTTGAACAGCCTCCTCCACTGGAATCATACCACCTTCCGAAACCCCGAATGTCATGGTCAGATTGATAGAGACATTGTTGCATATAAAGGGCGTGTCTTCGATCAGTGCCCTTGTTTTTTTCGCAACTTTTACTGCGCTTTGAAGTGATGTTTCAGGAAGAAGGAGGAGAAATTCCTCCCCTCCCCATCTTGAAGTAATGTCTTGATTTCTAAGAGCTTGTACTAGCCGCTTCGAAACCTCCACCAGTATTTCATCCCCGCAAGAATGGCCGTAACGGTCATTCACCTGTTTGAAGTCATCGATATCCGTCATGATAAGCCCGAAGCTTCTGCCTGTTCTTGATGAGCGGGTCTGCTCAGCTGCAAGACTTTTTATCATTGCCCTTCTGTTGGCAAGTTCAGTCAGAGAATCGGCCTGTGACAGCTTCTCGACCCGGGAGTAGGCGTCTGCGAGTTCTCTGTTAACCCTGATGCGAAACCGCACATTACGGTAGACCAGAGCAAGAGAGATCCCTGTAAGTGCCAGTCCCAGCACAGCTCCGATCATCATCCTTCGCTGTATTATTCTTTCTCTTCTTAATAATTCGATTTCTCGTTCTTTTGCTTCAGTTTCGTAGCTGACTCTGAGGATATCAATTTCGCGGACACGCTTTTCGGAAAGAAGTTCCTCGTTGAGCTTCTGAAAAACCAGATTGGTTTCCAGAGCTTTTTTGTATTCCGCCCTGCTCCTGTAGATAAGAACTCTTTCCTTCAGAATACTCGCATAGCTTCTGCGGTCTTCCAGCTGCCCGGCAAGCTGTTCCGCCCGCTCAGACTGATCGAGTGCTTCATCCAGATTTCCCTGCAGCCTTCCCAGCTCAACAAGTTTTACCCTCGACGAAAGGATTCCTCTTTTTCTGTCCTGCTTCTCTGCGATATTCATCGATCGATTGAAATGATCTTCAGCAGTATCCAGTTCATCCCTTGCCATATACACTGAACCCAGGCTGTTCAGAGCCAGCGAGACAAGATAGGCATCACCACTTTCCTCTGCCTCTTCAAGAGCCTGTCTGTAAACATCAAGTGCTTCCTCATGCCGGCCCTGAGAATGAAAGATATTTCCTGTGTTATACAGAACACCGGGGATACCAGCAGTGAAACCCTCACGGATGTAAATCGAATGACAACGCCTGTAATAATCCAGTGAGGTTTCAAGGTCACCAGAATCTCTGAGAACATTACCGATAGTTGCCATAAGATGTCCGCAGTTGATCTTTGCCTCAGGTGACCCATTCTTTTCAGCGGTTTTCTCAAAGATCATCAACGAGTTCAGGTAGTGTTTCAATGACAGGTTGAGATTGTTTACATAGAACTGCACATCTCCAAGTCTGCGAAGACAGCGGCCCTGCTGAATTGGATCACCCAGTAATTCGAAGATGTCCAGAGACGAAGCATAATACCCCAGGGCAGCACGGTACTCTCCACCGGTTCTTGCTGCATCACCAAGCCCGAACAGCGCGGCTGCTTTTCCTCTGCGATACCCAAGGCTTTCGGAGAGTTCCAGGGCCTCAGAACTGATTTCCCTGCCCCGGTCCTTATCGTTTTTCACAACAAGGGCAGCAAGTTTATTCAGAAGGTCTGCCCTGGGTTTACCGCCAGCCTTCTCAAGAAGATTTTCCACCTCAGGGAGGGACATCGATTCTGCTTTCCGGGCGGTTTTCATTATGTATTTACTCAAATCTCATAACCCCATTTAAACAGAGTGACTCTGCAGTTATACCTTGAAAAATCATAATATCTATCGAGTTTTCAGTCAATCTGATTCTTTCTCATGACCATTCGACTATCCTGTATGGCGGTTACGAGTTCCTGGTGATTCTTCGCGAAACAGAGGGACAGTTGACAGTGAGCCTTTCTGAATGAACATTCATACAGGATGGATGCTGAATTTTGGTAATACGGAGGTTACCTGGATGAAGAAGATAATACTGCTGCTTGTGCTGTTATTTGTAGTTGCATGCGGACAGAAGATTTCGGCTAGTCCGGACGAAATTGTGCAGGCTTTCATTGATGCATACGAGGGAAGGGACGCGGAATTACTTGTGTCATACTTCACCGAAGGGGAGATAAGCAATCTGGAATCCGCGGTTGATGATATCAAGAATGAAGGAGATCCCGATCGTATTCTGGATATAATGAGTATTGAGCTCAGTGATTCAGAAATTCGCAGACTGGATGCCAGAACTCTCTATATTCTTTCGTTTGAATCTCAGTGGGAAGTACTGGATGCATGGAGCACAGGTGGTGATGGGTTTATATATACTGTGGGAGAACCGGCAGTTGAAGGGGATACTGCACGTGTGGCTGTTACCAGAAGCGATTACAGTGGAGAAGAGGTCAACACATGGGTTCTCGCATGGGATGGAAACAACTGGGAAATTGAGGATTACCACTTTTAGGAAACCCATCAATCTACAGTGTGCTCCGGCAGGCAGGTTGTGCGTTTTGCTGCTTACCCACACCGTACATGTTTACGCAGATCTAATCGGATACGATCCTGGTCATTTCCATTAGAGATATCCTGCCTTCACGAGCAAGCTCGAGGCCATGGTCGAGGAGAGTAGCCATACCTGCCTTGCGCGCTTCCTTACTCAGTTCGTAAGCCGGACAGCCCCTGGAGATGAAGTCCCTTAATGTGTCAGTGACCAGTAGTATCTCGAAAAGTGCAATCCTGCCTCTGAATCCGTGCCCAAGACATTGAGGACAGCCATCTGCTTCATAGAAGGAGCCCTCCGGTACTTCATTCACTCCAAGGAGTTTCAGTTGTCTCACATGGGCATCGGTAAGTTCTGTTTTCTTTCTGCAAGCCGGACAGAGCTGACGGCACAGTCTCTGAGAGATCACTGCATGTACAGTGGATGAAAGCTCTACTGGATCTATTCCCATCTGGGAAAGACGGTTGAAGACGCCTGCAGTGCTGGTTGCGTGCACTGTTGTGAGAAGGAGATGGCCTGTCATCGCGGCTCTCACTGCGATCGTTGCGGTTTCTTCGTCCCTGATCTCACCCAGCATGATTACGTCCGGATCCTGCCTCAGAACGGACCTCAAACCGGTGGAGAATGTCAATCCTGTGTTCTGCCCGACCTGTGTTTGAAAGAAGCCCTCTAAATTAGTCTCTATCGGATCCTCAAGCGTTACGATATTAACGCTGTCCTTTCTAAGCTTCTGTATGTGCAGAAGGCTTGAGAACATGGTCGTACTTTTACCGCTGCCGGTTGGGCCGGTTATAATGATCATTCCCTGACTGCGGTTAAGAAGCGCCTTGCAGTCTAGAAGAACGTTTTCTGGCATCCCTATGCTTTCAAGATCCATGATTCTGGCATGGACGTTTACCAGTCTCATTGCAATCCTCTCGCCGTTGGCAGTCGGGAATACCGCTACCCTTGCTGTATACGACTTATCTTCAAAATACAGCTGACCATCCTGGGGGATGCTCTGCTTGTAAATGGACAGTCCGGAGAGAATCTTGATTCTTCTTGCAAAATGAGAGTATAGATGCCGGGGAATTTCTCCTAACGAATACAGGTTACCCTGAATCCTCAGTATTACCGTGACCTTTTCCGGATCCGGATTGATATGGATATCACTGGCGCCCAGAGAAAAACCTATGCTGATAAGAGTATTGACTGCTCCAATCACATTGTCCTTCGTTGAATTCAGGACATCCTCGAACTCAACCCGATATGCTGGAATGGCTCCAATACCCCTGCTTGTATTGATTTTGATATCACTGTTCCGGATAACCCCGATGTTATCTGGTGTTTTCCGAACTTGAATCCATAGTGACCTGACAATCCGCATCAGAACATCATAGATTATGAAAACAAGAAGCATCCAGAACACAACAGCAACAACTGCTGATTCAGTTCCAACAGCATTCATGATTTTATCCGGAATCCCCTTCACTGAATCTATTCGTGAGAGAATGAACGTGATAAGAGCTGTAGATGCGAAGCACGCTATTCTCGCGAATATGATATCCCTGCTGCTGAGCTTTGGCATATGAACTGCAACCTCCTTTTCTTCAGGGTAGATATCGCTCTTAAATTCCAGGCAGTCAATACGAATGGATAAGAGGTGTACTCCTTAGATGAGTCTGGAAACTGCGTTCGATAATGTTCCAGAGTCTTATCCGGGGAGTTATGCACCGGGAGTTCTGTAAACCCCCCATACGATTTCCCACGACAGCAGATGATGAGCAGTGTATCTATATCCCGAACCCAGCTGGAGGGAGATGTAATCCCTGTCAGGTTTCTGCATATCCCCCCGTACAGAGCCGGATATGACTGTGTTAAATCCAGCTTCTGTGAAGACCGAGTCAAGTTTGCCTCCCAGTTCGATTGAGAAGCCACCCCTTAGAAGGCTTTCAATGATCCTGCCGGCGAGACCGGAAGGAGGATCTTCCATAATACCTGAATAGTTGTATTCTCCGAAAACGATGTAGAAACCACCTTTAGGAAGGGCATCTGCAGCTCTTCTGAGAAATGTTACAGGGTCAGTCAGGCCGGCAAGAAAAAACGAAGAGAAGAAAGCGTCCGCAGCAGGAAGATATTCCCGAATATCTGCATGAACGAACAAAAGGCCGTCCCGTTCTGGAACATTCCTCCTGGCAATCGACAGGATACTCTCACTGATATCAATCCCTGTATATGAAGCGTCGGCAAGAGATATTATTTCTTCTGCTAGAAGTCCCGTTCCGCATCCGGGCTCTACCACAGTATTGAACCTTCTTAATGGGACAATAGAGCAGATGTGTCTTCTAAGCTGTGCCAGTTCGATGAACTGCCTTCTGTAAATACGTGCCAGAACCTTACTTTTACATTGAATCTCTGCAGGCGATACCATTCTTTTGCTCAAGTGGACATCCTCCTCCGCAGATGCTGAAATGGATGCAGCTGCCGCATTCAGCCAATGCCCATTCTCTGTCGCGAATGGATCTCAGTAATTCTCCATTCCAGATATCCTCCCAGTCCCCGGTGAGTATGTTTCCGGCGGATTCGTACCAGCTCTGACAGGGAAGAACTTCTCCATCCGGTTCGATGCAGAGGTTGTATTCGCCGGCTGTACACCTTTTGGGACCAAGGTCGAACTCAAGTGGATTCAAACTGCAATATCTTGTGGGTGAATACCATATCAGCCGCATATCAAGATCAGCAGCCTTTCGGGAAATGCCCAGCAATACTTTCTCCAGTTTCGGCATCGGGAGAGAAAAGTCACTCTCCAGCGCCCTGCCGCTGTGTATTACGGTATTTGCCGCGAAAGTACTCAGTCCCAATTCGCTGAGGAATGAAACAGTTTCGGTAAGTGAATCAGCATTTGCCTTCGTTATTGTGGTATTCGTAATCGTATGAATCCCTGAATTCAGGCAATTGGATATCCCTGCAGCAGTATCATGGAAACTCCCCATTCCAGTCATGAGGTTATGAATTTCCGGTATACTGGATTCAAGTGTTATCTGTACGTGATCAATTCCCGCATCTTTCAGTTCGTTGACATAGCCGTGGTCAGCCAGTTTAACACCGTTTGTGAGAAGCCCGGTTACAAGGCCGAGTGATTCGGCAAAACCTGTCAGTTCTGCCAGGTCATCCCGAAGTGTCGCTTCACCGCCGGTAAAAATTACATGGGGTATTCCAATGTCCCATGCTTTCTTAATCACATTCTTCCACTGTTCTGTCGTAAGTTCACTTTTGTCTCTGGTTACATTGTAGCAGTGGGTGCAGGCAAGATTGCAGCGGTATGTGAGGGCGAGGTCTATCCTGTATGGTGCTGATACGAACCGTTCGAATGGATCCATTACTTCGAGATTATTGTAAATAATTGGCTCTCCCGCACCACTTTCAAGTATACGTGAGAATACAGCACTGAAATCGGCCAGGTCCCGGGCTGCCTGTTTTCTGCTCACGTTGTACATGGACCGGATTCTTTCAATGATCTTCCTCTTCGGAATTTCCGAAAGTATCATCCACGCGGAATCACAGGCAACTTTGTTCAGATGCATTATTCTCGAGGCATCTACGGTAAGAATGCCGTTGCCATCTTCCTCAACTCTCAAATGAAATCTGTGATTCCCGTTCCTGCTTCTGAAATGATGCAGACCTGGAGGGGCAAGTCTATCCGCAGACTGTTCAGTGTGACGCATTTCTACCTCCCCCCGCCGGCGCAGGCGCAGGCACACCCGGCACAGGCACAGGCGCAGGCGCAGGAAGAACCTCCTGAACTGCCGCTGTACGACCTGGACACGGGAACAGGATTGGTAACCGATGTTACTATTGAAGAGAGTTTCGACAGTGATGAAACAGCTCTGCCTGCTGCACCCTCAAGCATACCTGCCAGGGAGGAGCATACTTCAGTGAGGTTCGCACCTCCGGAGAAAGAATCCGTATGAAGCATGATATTCCCGAACCAATATGGATATGCTGTGGTTGTAATTACCGGAAGGTCTTTAACCATATCGCTGAAGTTTTCGTCCACAAAAAGCCACCCGAAGCGTTCTGCCAGTATTGAAGCTGCCTTCGCAGGTGATCCGGCGTCATTGACCATTATCCATGCGTTACTGATTATGCTTCTGTAGTACTCTGCAGTCTCCTCTATGGAGAAACCATCCATTTTTTCTTTCAGATCACTTATCATGTCAAGAAAGACTTTTCTGACTGCTTCCATTGGAGGGTTCTTCCGATCCTCCGGTCCGGGAAGTATGTCGAAAATTGCCTTCTCATAACTTCTCAATCCATCCCCTGTACCTATTTTTGTTACACTGGCATTGATTCCCGAACCTGTCAATTCCAGGGCTCCCTTCCGAAGCAGTCCGAATAGTATGAGAACAAACACCTTTTTCAACCTTTCTTCGAGAAGAAGGGCTGCAAACGGAGCCGTCAGTCCCCTTCGAATACCGGAACCCTCAATGCCTATCGTGGGAGGCAGGTAACTGACACGCCGTTTCTTCGCATTTCTGACAGCTCCGATAATACCCCGGATGATAAGCCCGAAAATAAGGGATACGATACCTATGGTAATAAGGAATCCAATGGCCTGCGGGCTCAGCAGAGGTGGCACCGGGCGCTTTGAAAGAGGCGCTGCTATAAGGTTTGAAGGAAAGGAAATCCCAACCATGAACGGTTCTGAAACCTTCCTTCTGCTCTCCCAGATGTAACGAACTCTCCCGGAACTGTCTACAGATGAACTCGTAAAGGGTATCTCATGAAATCTAACACTGTCCGGGTGTGCTCCAGGGGGAAAAACCACTATAAGTGAAAATTCGGAGCTTCCTGTGAGGAAGTTTTCATCAAACCATGTGGGTGAGAATTCTACCGAAGCGTAACCGTCGTCTTCAGTATCCCTGAAAACCATGTTCCGGTTAACTCCGATAAGCCGGAAGACAGCGCTTGCGCCGCTGTAAATTGTGCTGTACCCCAGGTGTACTTCAACTCCGTTATCTATGTAGGTTGAATGATAAATCCTTTTTGGTGAGAGGTCGTCTACAGATGCCTCAATACTCCCGATGTCATAATCCTCTGTGGGAAACCCGATATCGATGATATCAATCGCATGGCATCCTGCTCTGCACGTGAATTCAATCTCATATTCAATTTCAAGGCTCCTGTCTTGATTGACGGTCGCGGTGCAGTGAAACCTGGGAATCGAGAAACCGTAGTTCTGAGCGTGTGCACCGATACTGAGCAGGGTAAGAGCGATTGGAAGAAATCTCACCATTTTGGTTTTTCCTCTATCTGATATTCCGTTGTGCAGAAGGGACATGCTACAAAGACAGCGCCTGCCTTCACCGAAAGATTCTCAGAGCTGAGCCCGGCACCGCACTTATCACACGTCAGATCTTGTACGCTGACATCCCCGCTGAGTTCAAGTGTTCTGGTGATGAATACTTTCTTATCCGCAGGTTCTCGAACACCTTTTCTCAGTAAATAAACTCCGGGCAGGATCATGAAAATACCTACAGTAAGCCTGGGCAGAAAATTGCTGTCCGCTGATGCTATTAAGAAAACCAGACCAAGCAGGATTAAGAACACACCCAGAACAAGTATAAATATTCGCTGCGCATCCATAGAATCCTTCCGATCAGCAAATGGTAATCTTGCTGTGTGAAATGAAATTAAGCCTCCCACAACTAAATATATTTACCTGCTTCAGTAACTGCCAGAATCGCAAAGTATTTTCCACTGGAACACTTTTTCTTCGAATATCTGTGGTTTATAATCATTTCGACAGTACATAATAGGAGACGAATCTAAGGAGCGGATGGAATGGCAGTCAGCTATACTAACATCCAGAGCAGCGGTACCAACATCATCCATACCATGTGCTGTCCGCAGGTATACGACCTGTTCTCAATCCCGGATGGAGAGGATACAATCCCGGTTGATGCAGAAAATATGCTCAGGCAGAAAGAAGGTAAAAAATTGGACAGGCTGGTTCAGGTAGTCTTTGACACGTCTGAAACCTTCAGGAAGACTGATAAATAGATCAGCCTCGAGGTTTTTATGAAGCAGGGTAGTAATATGCACGCTGGATTTCTCGCCTATCATGATGGGGTCATGTATGTTCTTCTCCACCTCCGCCCGGGCAAGCATGATGTTGGAACTGTTTAGAAGAACGTAACCTTCAATCGTTCTAACGGGGATGAATGGGGTACCCTCATTCAGGAGTTCATCAATCCGTTGCGGTCCTGTTCTATATGTTGAGTGCAGCCAGAGATATACATCTCCCACTATCTCTGTACCATTGGTCAGGGTGAAGAGAACCTCCTTTTTTTTCTTGTCAATTTTCTCATTGCTCATCTGTATGCTATCCCTTCGTCCGTTTCCTGGAAAAGACTCTTGTCGGTAGCGTATTTGCATGCCTCCTCCAGCGATATTTTCTTGGTTTCCACAAGAGCCAGAAGGGACTGATCCATAAGCTGCATTCCTCTTGCTTTTCCCGTTTGGATAATCGATGGTATCTGGAAGGTCTTTCCTTCCCTGATCAGGTTGGACACTGCTGAAGTAACAAATAATATCTCAAGAGCAGCACAGCGTTTACCATCAAGAGTTCTGAGAAGCTGCTGGGCTATTACACCCAGTATTGCTTCAGCCAGCATTGTCCGGATTTGTGCCTGCTGATCAGCGGGAAAAACGTTGATAATTCGATCAACAGTTTTTGCAGCACTGCTGGTATGAAGGGTGGCCAACACAAGATGCCCGGTTTCAGCGGCGGTTATTGCCAGCTTAATCGTTTCAAGATCACGCAATTCACCAACCAGAATAACATCAGGGTCCTCTCTAAGAGCGGCTCTTAGCGCCCCTGTGAAGGACTCGGTATGCCTGCCTACTTCTCTCTGGTTAACAAGGCACCCCAGGCTTGTGTGAACAAATTCGATGGGGTCTTCAATGGTGATAATGTGTTCTTTCCTGGTTTTATTAATGTGATCTATCATGGCGGCGAGGGTTGTTGATTTCCCACTTCCGGTTGGTCCGGTTACAAGAACCAAACCTTTAGTATATTGGGTGAAATCCAGTATGATGGAGGGAAGCTCAAGTTGCTCAATCGTTAGTATTGTATTTGGAATTAAACGGAGAACGGCACTGATACCGTGACGGCCAACAAAGATGTTGACTCGAAACCTCGCGTCCAGAGAGGGAACTTCGTAGGCAAAATCGATATCATTAGTCTTATCGAATTCTTCTTTCTGGAAATCACTCATTATTTCGTACAGCATCATTTTAGACTGGCTTGTAGTTATCTTATTATCTCCTATCGGAAATAATGTACCAGAGACTCTTACCAAGGGAGGATTCTTTGGTGATATGTGCAGATCGGAACCGTTATTTTTTTGCATAATACGTAACAGGTTGTCAATGGTCGCCATACTACACTCCTAAGGCATCGATATCAACATCAATAATCTGTCTGAATCGACAATACCAATAATACCATACCTCTGTCAAAGCCCTGTGCTCCTGAAAACTCGGAGCTGTCAGGAGCACAGGCAGTTAATGGTATTAATCACATTCATCACTTTATTCATTCAGGGAGTTCCATTATCCATACCTTCTGGAAGAACTCAGGATTCATCGAATAGGCTATCATCCCATTCTCATCGATTATGAAATCCCAGTATTCTGCATCCTCTCCTGTACCTTGCACCTCTGCTGTGAAGAGCAGTTCACCTTCCATATCGTAAACATCGAATACTGGCATAAGCTCTGTTCCACGCCTTACCCATATCCTGTTCTGTGAATCGTATCCTATATCGCTTGTCATGAATCTGTACGGGTCAGGATCGAAATTGAGCAATACTCCCTGAACACCGAGACTGGTGAGCCAGGCTTCCATCCAGCGCTTCTCATCGGCGATCTCATCTTCTGATTTTTCAACTCTATCCATTTCACGCTGGAATTCCAGTGTCAGGTTTCCATCCCGGTCGAACACCTGGACAATGTAATCCTCAGTCGACATACGGGTTAAGTATACGTTTCCATTACAGTCAGCTGTATACTCAGCACTGAACAGAGTCCTGTAAAGGAGTTCAGTCAAGTTCTCGGGATCGAAGGGGAATTCATCCTCAAAATAGAAGGCTGTGGGTTCAGCATCCTCCTCGTACCTTCCGATTGTAAAAATGGTTACGGGTTCATCTTCGAAGTCAATAGTGATTTTAAGTGCTACGAAGGCATTTGAATCGGCTCCTGACATTCTCATGGGAGGGTTGTTGTTAAATTCCGCTGAAACACCTTCCCATTGACCCTCAGCACTGAAATTGTTTATTCCACCCTGCATGGGATCACAGATGGCAACTCTTCCGTCACCCAGCACAGCCATTGCAAGGGGCATCAAAAGCTCTCCCGGACCGCTGCCCTGTTTTCCTATTCTTCTGATGAATTCTCCGGTGGGGGAGTATACAAACACCGAGAATGCTCCCCGGTCAAGAACGTAAATATTCCCATCCGGTCCGTATTCAATGGCCATGATATTGGCAAAGGTGTAATTACTGTCACCAAGCTCAACGCCGATTGAATCAACAATGGCGATGGAAACCCTTTCTTCTGTTTCCTGAGGTGATACCTGCCCGATATCTGAGCCGTTGCTTCCGCAAGCACAAAGCACTGCTGAAGTTACTATAAAAGCAGCCAGTATCATAATTTTCATAACCGAAGCATCCTTTCCTGTTTGTATGCTAATTCTTAAATAAGAGGGTGTTATGGCAGAAAGTCTCCTGTTTCCTCTGCAAGTTCGATGTGAACGGCATATTCCATCCGGGCAATGACCTCTTTGATAACGCTTTCTCTTTCCTGGTCATATTCATTGAATGTCATGTTTCTAAGAGCAAGATTCACATCCCTCAGCCTTTTTGCTATCACTCTGGCCAGCGTGAAGATGAAGAGCATTGCTGTATCAGGATTTGAAGCGAGAAGGTTATCGAACTCTTTCCTGCCCATTCTGAGGAGTGTACCATCCGTAATAGCCTTCACAGATGCCGAGCGGGGGGTGCCGTCGATGAATGCCATTTCACCGAAAACGTCACCTCTGTCCAGAATAGCATGAACGAAATCTTCTCCGAGAGTATCATCGTAGACCTTGAAAGAACCGTCTGTTACTATGTACAGGTCTACAGAAGTTTCTCCCTTCACTATAAGATCTTTTCCTTCTTCTACCGATACCTGTACGCAGGCTCTTGTGATCCTGGCTATGTCTGAGCTTTCCAGCTGATTTAATCCGGATTTCATTGCTTTTAGAACCATCCCCTCCGGTACAATATATTAATTAACATCTAACAAGAATATTCTCGAAGTGCTGCTATTCAGCAAGGATGGACATCAAGGTTTGTTTCATCTTAAATTCATAAGAACGAATATGTACTTTCCAATCAGAGAGAGGAGCTGTCGCTATGCCTTTAATCAGACTGGAGACAGATATCATCATGAACAGGGAGCAGGAAACTGATCTTGCAGGTAAACTCAGTACAATAGTATCGGAGGAACTGGGTAAACCATTAGAATATGTCATGGCTTCTGTCGGTACGTGCTGCATTCTGCTGTCCGGGGAACCCGGAAGCGCCGCCCTTGTTCAGATTATGAGTATCGGCGGTCTGAATGCAGCAGTGAACGGAAGTATTGCCGCCACAGTTTCCAAACTGCTTGAAGAAACACTTGGGCTTTCCCCTGACAGGGTGTACATTACCTTTTCAGATATACCCGGGGAGAACTGGGCATGGCAGGGGAGGACTTTCAGATAAAGTTGATCATCCGGAAGCGAATAGCGTTTGCTGATGATGAGCCTGATTCGTTCACTACCTGCACGAAAATTTTTTGTATATCCTTAATATGAGTTTTCGTTTTACTTCAAAGAGGGGGATGTATGATAGGGATATGTATCAAGGCTGGTTTTACCTGCCCTGATTGTGACAGCTATGTGCCGATGAATGCCATGGTCGAGAGTCTCAGGTGCCCCTCGTGCGGTACTGATCACAATCTAACTGTTGATCACTGGAAAACCGTTCTGGATGAAGCCATTAAGGAAGCACCACATAGTGAAGAGGGTGAGGGGTCAAGCTCTACGGTGTTCGGTAATCTCAACTACAGAATTGAATATGGAAGGCTGAAACCCAGATATTCCGGAACAAAGGATGATATCCCCATCGAGGATATTCTGGAACTTGGTGATGATGGATATTTATCTCATCCTGTTACAGGAGAGAAGACGTTTGTTCGTAAATACCCGGACATTTACAACGGCGAATTCTCGGGGATCGCCGCTCTCATCGGTGAAGAGGCTTCTTTGATACCTGGAAGGGGAGAGGGCAGTGAACTTCAGGTTGAGAATTCCAGTAACCCGGTAGCACTGCAATGCCCCAACTGCGGAGGAAGCCTTATCGTGAATGGGGAGAACAGGAATGAGACATGCAGATTCTGTGATACTCAAGTTCACCTTCCCGATGATCTGTGGAAGATACTTCATCCCACACGAAAAGCTGTCCGCTGGTATTTCCTGTACGATTACAGCAGTACTCCCTTCACATGGGAGAGTTCCGTCTTCAGCGTCATCGCTACTCTTGATGGTGGTGTATGTCTGGTAGTCGAGAATGATTACGGGGATAAGCCGATAATAACGTGCCTCAGGCCGGACAGAACAGAAGTATGGATGAGGGATGACCTGGAGCTGGAATGCGAGTCCGATGGCTCCATTCCCGGAGCGGTAGCTGATTATGCAGGCAACATTCTGATAATGCATGAAAACAGGATGGATCTCTATGCCATATCCCTGGAGGATGGTTCAGTCATCAGCGTTATGAAGGGCGCCGCACAGAACGAGGAATCAGATCTTAATAGCATTGAACCTTTCAATATGGATGAAGTACGGGGAATGACATCTTTTCCCGATGGAAGCATCCTGCTGCTGAAATCCCGTGATACTGACTCTGATTATTATCGGGAATTCCTGCGGTTCGATAGGGAAGGCAACCCTCTCCCGCTGTGGAAGACGGCGGAAAAAGCAGAGGGAAAGAAACCCGGTTTTTTTGCCCGGCTTTTCGGGTGGTATTCCAAAGTTTCGCAGAACCGTGATATCCCGTATTTAGAAAATCTTTCAGACCACCCTGTGAAACTTAAAGATTCTCGCGTTGAGATGGCTTCCGGGGAGGATGGTTCCCTTTATCTGCTTTACAATGAAAGACTGGCTGCCTTCGATACACATGGAAATAAGAGATATTCCGTTGAACTTCCATGTAGAGGCACCTGGGGCAGACCCGTAGCTGACAGCGGGGGGGAAGCCTTCGTCCTGACTGAGAAGGAGGATGACAGGTACGAGATTCAGAGAATCTCAGATGCAGGGGAAGTGTCCATCTATGCGGCAAGCGTTAAGGACGGCGGCAGGGTTGAGAATAGTGATTTGATCGTGCTGACTTCAGAAGGTAAGATCCACGTCCTGGGTTACGGCGGAGTATGGATTGCAATCGATGGACCCTGTTCTGCAGGCGAAGAATCAGGTTAAACAGCTAAACAGAAACGCAATGTACTGCTCTTTACTCCGGTTTGCGGGGAAAGACTTCGCGAACAGCTTTTCTACCTCCTGAGAACCACCATATCGGTACGAAGAGTAAAGGTGGTATCAGGAGAGCAGGAAAGAACGGTAATCTGCGAGTCAGAGGAATAACGGCGAATGCAGGCACCGAAGCAAGTATGGAAATGAGCGCTTCCCGAAAGATCGGAAGCGAATAGCCTCTCCATTTGAGAAACACCCAGTAGCTTACAAGTATCAGTAAGTTCCCCGAAACAAAGAGAATTCCAGCTGAGGGTAATCCGAGAACAGGCATAAGCAGAAGGTTGCCGCCGATAACAAGTATCAGCGCGGCAGTGGTGACGGGTACAACTATCCTGATCTTGTTCAGAGCCATTAGTGATGCGATAAGTATTATCATGAGATACATTATCGCAAGTCCTGCAAGACATAGATACAGGCACAATTGCAGTTCTGAAGCGTCGATACCTCTCATGTATTCGCTTCCCCAGACGGACCTCAGAAATCTGTTTCCCGCGGATAAGATCGCAAGAGATGGAAGCAGAGCAAGCCCGGTGAAAATTCTGGCCATATGCCCGGTCTGCCGCAAATACCCGCCATCCCTGAAAGCCCTGCAGAGAGACGGAAACAGGGCACCGGGAAATAGTGTGGGAACAACCAGGAGGAGCATTACCTCAATTATCCTGAGACATTCCTGCCATGCCGCCACTGCATTTTCACCGAGTATCTGTCTGATGAGGATATTATCCGCCCTCAGATGTGCAGCGGTAACCAGCCCCATGATTCCCAGAGGCAGTGCGGTAATGAACAGGTTCTTCAGTTTCTCCCTGTCGATGGAGGGTGTCAGAGAGAATCCTATCCTTCTGAGGAATATCACTGCGGCGATGGCTGCAGCAAGAGCTCGTACAACGTAAGCTGAAGCAATTGCAGTAAGGTCTGCTTTGAACTGAATCAGAAGCAGTACAGCGCCCAGACCAGTTATGCCCATCAGGATTCTGCAGATAGATTCGTAAATCATTTTTTCTCTTGCTCTGAAAACAGAATAGAGCATCTCAGCAAAGGATTCGAAGAAAACCGAGACACTGATTATTCCGAGAACAAGCAACCTGCCGGGAGTCAAGTTAAGAAGAAAACCCGCGAGAAGCAGCAGCGGGAGACCCAGAAATGACAGAATAATCCTGAGAGTGAGTGATTCGGATAAGAGTTCCTGGGTATCTGCAGGGCGTACGCTTGAACGCATGTTAAGAATCAGTGAAACACCCATATCGGACAGACCCAGGTATATCTGCCCGAGTACTATTACAAAAAGAAGACCTCCAAAGTCCCCGTCGGACAGGTACCTCGCAAGGAACATCATGGATACGAAGAGAGAGCCTTTTCCTATGAACTGACCAACCAGCATAAACCCTGTGTTTGCAGCCTTTGATGATCTCTGTATATCTGAGATGCTTTTCAAAGTATCCGGCCCGGAAGGAATATTCAGTTCTCCTGTCTTACCTGCAGTTAAAGACTCATCTGATAGAAGGCTAAAATACGCAACTGGCTGAGAAGTTACAATACTGTTTACGAGACCGGATATTATTCCAGGCTGACCGTTAATTCCGTTCTTGACTATTTCTGCTGCGGTTGTTATTACCTCTTGAAAATGGTAAAATACAATACCTGTTCATTGAATTTATTCGTCACCATAAAGGTCAGGGAGATGGAGTTTTGAGCAATTCTCTGGAATACCTGTTGATGGAACTTGGCCTGTCCGGACTTGAAGCCGAAGCATACCTCGCAGTACTCGCAGAACCTGACAGTACAGGCTACAGAATTTCGCAGGTTCTTGGAAAACCTGCTCCCAATACCTACAAAGCCCTTGATTCTCTCGTAACCAAGGGTGCGATCCTGGCTGATGAGGGCAGCAGGAGCAGGACATTTATCGCTATACCGATCAGGGAACAGGTTATTCAGAGAAACCATAGACTCGATATGCTTGCTGATGAAATAGAGAAAGGTCTGGAGAGAATTCACAGGCCAAAATCCGAAGAGGGTGTATACAAACTGTCAACTGTTCATCAGGTTATGGCAAGAGCAGAAGAAATGATAGAGAGTGCCCATGATACACTTGTTGCAGATGCAGATAATCTTCCTTTGAAGAGGCTTTCCCAGAACTTCCTGTCCGCAGCTGAACGTGGTGTAAAAGTCCTGCTTCACGGACGGGAATCCATGAGTATGCCCGGATGTGAATTTATAAGCAGCGTTACCGAAGGCTGGCAAGGAGATATACTGATTTTGATCGCCGACAGCAGCGAATACCTCATTGCATTCATGTCAGAGGATATGCGATCGATGGGGCAGGGAGTCTGGAGCAGAAATTTCATAGCACCCTGCATTTACAGAGGATATTTGATCAAGGCGTTATTCTACAGGATATGCATGATGATCGGGGAAGACGGTAACTCTCTAGAAGATATCAGAGCGGAACTCCTCCGGCTCTGGGACAGGTGGGGTTACAGCGGCCCCGGCAAGGAAGCCCTGGAACAAGTTCTCAGAAAACCGGATAACTGACAGCTTGGGCTGTTCCAGTATCCGGAACAAACACTGAAATCCAATTGTTCTAACCTCATTTCATGTTTGATATTTTGACAAATAAATATTATTTGTTATATACTAATAATGATAATGAATTGCAATCTGAAAATAAGGAATACTGTCTGTCACAATATGTTACTGTGAAGGGAGATATCATGAAAAGCGTATGGATATCATTGCTGGTTGTGCTGTTCATATGGTCTGCGGTATCGGAGTTATCCGCGGCCTGGCTGGAGCACATTCTTACGGATTCATTCTCAGGGGCTATTTCAATAAAACTCGAAGACGTAGATGAAAATGGAAATATGGACATCCTCGGAGCTGCCTGGAACTCCGGGATCTCATGGTGGGAGAACGGAGGTGGCTCGTTCAGCATGCATACCATCGATGGCGGGTTTTCAGGTGCCATATTCGTGGAATCGGACGATATCGATGGTGATGGTGATACGGATGTCGTAGCATCATCCTATGGATCCGATACCATTAAGTGGTGGGAGAACAGTGGAGAGGAGGTATTCATCGGGCATCTGGTATCCGACAGCTTCGCGGGTGTTCACTCTGTGTACCCAGGTGACCTGGACGGAGACAATGATATAGATCTTATCGCTGTATCCTTTGATGACGAACTTGTCTGCTGGTTTGATAATGATGGATCTGAAAATTTTACCGAAAGAATTATTGCGGTCGGATTAGGGGGACCCTGGACCGCGTACCCAGGTGATATAGATGGTGATGGTGACCTGGATGTTGCACTCGCCTGCAGGCTTGCGGATGAGGTGAGCTGGTTTGAGAACGATGGAAGCTGCAATTTCACAGGACACCTTGTAGATGGAAGCTTTGACGGCGCGCACATCGTTATCATCGCGGATCTGGATGATGATGGTGATGAGGATATCGCTGCAACGGCAAGAGACGGGGATATGATAGCCTGGTACGAGAATGACGGGGAGCAGAGTTTCACGCGGTACATTATAGCAGATAACTACGACTGGCCTACGTTCATCAGCCCTGCGGACCTCGATGGTGACGGTGATATGGATATCGCCTGTGCGGCATACAACGATGATGATGTGTCATGGCTTGAGAATAACGGAAGCATGTCCTTTACAATGCACCATATAAATACTGAGTTCGATGGAGCGATACCTGTAGCAACCGGTGATATCAGCGGTGATGGAAGGATTGATATAGCTTCCTGTGCCTACAATCTCAACTCGGTCACATGGTGGGAGAATACCGATTCTACATCAAGCGGGGAAGGTGTGGAATCGGGATGTTCCGATACTTTCAGAATCGTTCCGAATCCTTCAAACGGGTCTTTTGCGATTGAGTATTTAATCGATGAGAGCTGCCTGATTTCAGCTGACATCTACGATGTTTCCGGCAGGCTGACACTCAGTTTCGCAGAGATTGCTAACAGTGGTGCCCACAGTATCCCCGTTTCAGAGTTATCCGTCGGTGTATACCTGGTTCAACTGGCACATGGTGATGATGTCTCATGCAGAAGAGTGTCTGTTCTAAGGTAGAGCATGTTCTTCAATAATGCCGTGGCATTTCAGCAGAGTACTGTCAGATATGCTATAGAGATTGCTTTTTCAGACGCTTGAATTGCCTGATTAGCAACAGTAAACCCCATAGTAGAGAAATGAACATTATCAGTTTGCCGCCGAATGCTGCCATGTCCGCAATCAGGTGATCATGTTTAAGCAGATTCAGCTCGGTCAGTATAAAATTCCAGTCATGAAATCCGTAAGGGGCAGAGAAGCCTGTGTTCCCTCCGAGAAGCTGAAGGCAGCGAGAGGTCGCATCATCTATGTAGGGGGCCATGTCCAGTATGCTTTCCCCCATCCACCACAGACCTATGGAGGCGCCGAAGGTGTCACGGGTTTTAATCAGGAGAACAAGGGTGCAGATCAGCGGCATTATTACCTGTCCCAGGCTTCCACCAAGAGAGTGCATAATCCTGCCAAGCGGTCTGAAAACAATATGTCCCGCTTCATGGAAAGGCAGGTTGACAAGATGCATGAAGGATCTTCCCACGTAGTTGCTTTCTATGGAAGACTGGAGAAATTTAATGCTCCATATGAACAGGAAGACGAAAACGATCAGCCTTCCAATGAAGTACACGATTTCAATTTTATCCTTTGTGTGGAACATGTAATCGAAAATACGTTTCAGCGGGGATCGCAATTCAGTCTCATTGGAAGGTTGTCTGTTCAGTATCCGATCGTAATCCAGGGGTTTGTACCTGCTGAAAATAAGTCCGCAGCGCAGGCATTCGCTGTTTTCATCATTCTGTTTCAGACCGCACTTGGGGCAGTTCATATCACCAGTTTCAAATTCGGGCACTGTTCGGGAAGGGAATGTATCCGGGTTATCAGATTAATTCGAGCAGTACTGATGGGTCATCCAGTTGCTCAACATATCCGATGACAGCTGTTTCGGTATCCCCATGCTCCCTGAGCGTTTCCAGCAGAGCATCCGTCTGGTCAGGCCTGACAGTTGCAAGCAATCCTCCGGAGGTCTGGGCTTCAGCGAACAGGAGATAGTATTTCCTGTCTACTCCCTTTCCGATTTTCAAATACGGGTCTACATAATCAGAACATTTACATACACCCTTTGGATTAAATTCATCGAGTAGATCGGGCAGACCCGGCAGGAGCGGTACATCTTTCGAATTTATCACCATCCTGACACCCGCATTTCTGGCCACCGGGAGCGCATGCCCCAGCAGGCCGAAACCTGTAACATCAGTCAGGCAGCTCACATCGAACCTCTGTAATATTTCAGAGGCGTACTTGTTAAGCCGTTCCATCCAGAAAACGAATGTGCTGAACTGGCTTTCGCTCAGACCGCCGTTCATCATTGCATCGCAGTAAATTCCGGTACCGATGGGTTTTGTCAGGATTATCAGATCACCCGGTTTTGCGTTGTCATTCGATAAAACTGTCCGGGGGCTTGTAATTCCAGTTACACTCATGCCGAAACAGAAATCATCCTGTTCCATGGTGTGCCCACCAAGGAGAACCACTCCTGATTCGTGAAGTTTTTCAGCTGCTCCGGTCAGCAGTTCCAGGATCACTTCGGGCGGGATCTTCCCTGCCGGGTAAGCCAGATGGTTCATGGCCGTAATTGCTTTGGCACCCATGGCCCAGATATCCGAAAGACTGTTTGCGGCTGCTATCCTGCCGAAACTTCTTGGGTCGTCAACTATGGGGAAGAAGAAATCAACGCTCTGAACGAGAGCTATCTCGTCGGTAAGCCTGTAAACTCCCGCGTCGTCCATCGTTTGCATCCCGATAATGAGATTGGGGGAATCGGGCAGAGGCAGTTTTTCAAGTATCCCGGCCAGCCTGGTCGGGTTAAGTTTGCCTGCTCAACCGGCGCAGGGGCCATATTCCGTCAGCCTTATCTCTTTGCCTGATGGCAAAGAACGCTGGGGAATACCACCTTGCTGCAGTTTCTCCAGGAGAAATTCGCAGTAAGTCTGCTGATGTCTGTTATGGTGAAATGCTATGCATTCCGAACAGTTTCCCCGTCTTTTACAGTCGGAGGGGCAGGGGCAATTTTCTCCGTTATAAAGCCCAGATTCTGACAAATCGTCTCATTTCATAGGAGAATGGTGTTGATTTCCTACAGGCGGAATATACAAAAGCAGCCGGTTTAGAACAGCTATTCATAATCTTCTTTTACAGGTCTGTAATTCCTGCTTTTCTTCAGAAAGCCGCGTTTTTTCTTTTCTGCAAGTCTATCCTTCTCAGAAGTTAATGAAGGCTTCGTCGGCTTCCTTTTCACTGGAATCTCAGAAGCTTTTTTAATTAATCCGACAAGCCTGTTTACAGCGCTTTCCCTGTTTCTCACCGGTGAGCGGTGCTGCCTTGCATGAATAACGAGAATGCCTTCCCTGTTCACACGTTTGCCGCAAATTACCACAAGGCGCTTCTTTACTTCTTCCGGAAGGGAGGGTGAGTTTCTTACATCGAATCTAAGTACAACTGCGGAAGATGTTTTGTTAACTTTCTGTCCACCGGGACCTCCAGATCGGACGAATTCGAAACTAAGTTCACTCTCCAATATGCATATTTCACTCGTTATTTCTATCATGAATCAGTTTTCCATCTGTTGATGATGCTTGACCTCTATATCACGACGTATCATTGTGCCCTTATCAATACGTGATACAGTCTGGAAAAGAAAGGGAGGATTATGGATTCAGTAATACCGATTATCGCAGTTATGGCAATCGTCGCAGGCATAATAATATGGGTTGTGATAATGATTGGTAAGAAGCGGACAGCCGCCTGGGAGGGTATCTCCCAGAGACTCGGTGCCAGATTCACACCAAAAGGTTCAAACGATTTTGCGGCCTTCCCATTCCAGCTTTTCAACACGGGATCGAGCAGGAAGATGAAGAATCATCTTCAGTGGGAATCCGAAGGTGTTACTGTTCATCTGGCCGATTATCAGTATACAGTTCATAGCTATACCGGCAGAAACAGGACGTCAAAAACATACAGGCAAACAATCTGTATTCTGGAAAAGGAAGGTCTGGATCTTCCCAGAACTTACCTGAGAAGACAGATGGCACTGCTTGACTGGGTTGGAAATAAATTCGGTGCTCAGGATATAAATTTCGAAGAGGATACTGAATTCTCAAAAGCCTTCGTTCTCAAGGGCGATGAAGTCCGTACACCGCAGATCGTGGGGCCTGAACTCAGGCAGCACCTGCTTCAGAGCAGGAAAGCCTTCAAGACAATTGAAATCAACGGTAATGCCCTTATGATAAATTTCGGCAAGAGAAGGAAACCGGAAGAATACACGGAACTGGTGGCTCTTGCTATGCAGGTCTATTACATGTGCAGCAGCCAGGGCAGCGCCTGGTAATCAGAGGGACGGAGCAGAGGGACGGAGCAGAGGGACGGAGGTAATTAGATTTCTTAATTACCTCCGTCCCTCTCCTCTACTCGTGTAATTGATCCAGCCACCGATGAGAATTAATCCCGCGCCGATGAAAACCATTGCACCGGGTACCGAATCGAAAAAAAGTATCTGCCATAACATTGAGAATACGATGCTCAGATAACCGTATATGGCTACTTCACCACCGGGTGCGTATCGGTAAGCTTTAGTCATCAGTAATTGCCCCGCTGTTCCCGATATACCTATGCAGAGAAGGAAAACAAGCGATTTGAAGCCGGGCATGACTCCTCCCAGTATTACAGAAGGGAGAAAGAACAGCGTGATGGCAGCCGAGAACCAGAAAACGACGAGCAGGGGTCTATCGGTCTTCCGGAGGGCTCTCAGAGTAGTGTAGGCGCTTCCCGCGAACAGGGCTGAGAGGACGGCGAGACCGGCGGGAAGCGTAAATGGAATTGAACCCGGCCTGAGGATGACAATCACTCCTGCGAATCCAAGGAATACAGCAAACAACTGGATTTTCTTCAGCCGCTCACCCAGGAAGAGCCAGGACAGGATAAGTACGAAGAAGGGACTGAGCCTGTTGATCGTCACAGCCTCCGCAAGGGGCATGCCCTCTACTGCAATAAAAAAAGTAAGCATTCCCGCCATCCCGAATATGGATCTTGCTCCCAGAAGGACTGGATTGCCCGGCTTGAAAGAGATACGCCTTGTGTGGAGTACACCCCCCAGAACAATCGTTGCTGCAGCTCCCCTTACGAATAGTTTCTGTGCTGTAGGGATTCCGGAATCCGCCGGGATAAGTTTAACCAGTAGAGATACTATTGAAAGGAAAAGGGCACCCAGGATCATGTATATCGCTGCTTTACCCCGAGGAGCGTCAAACACTAAACTATTACCAGCTCGTATTCCATGGAACCAAGCCCAAGGGATTCGGCGATAGAGAGGTGAAGAATTCCGTTGATCTCCGGCCGGTAGGCACTGAATTTGTCTGTTCCAGCTCCGGCATTGACGGGGGAATTAATTGCAGCGGGAGCCGCCGTGACAAGATCAAGCGATGCCATATCAATAGCAACGGGATCAGTTGATGCCAGTATGCCTATATCGTCAACAAACGGTGGATTTGTATCCTTCATACAATCACAATCGGGAACAACCGACGTAACGAAGTTAACGTATAGTAACGGGTTGGAAACGCTGACTGCTGCGTACGCGTACTCAATCATCCTTCTCATGAAAACGCTCATGTTCTGATCCCAGCTTACCCTTACTGCCCCTTCCGGGCAGCGTCCCAGACACTCCCCGCAACCGGTACATATATCGGTATTTATTGAAGCATAACTTCTGATACTGATGGCATTAACATGACAGTGCGAAGCACAGATTCCGCATGCGGTACATTTTTTCGTGTTTATCAGCGGCTTTACCGATGAATGCTGATAGAGCTTGCCTGCTCTTGAAGCACAGCCCATACCAAGATTCTTCAGAGCTCCTCCAAAACCTGTCAGAAGATGCCCCTTGAAATGGCTGATTACAACCATAGCATCCGAATTTGAGATGATGGAGGCAATATGAGCTTCATTTGTCTGGAAATCTTCAGGCATCTTCACTATTGTCTCGTTCCCACCGCGCAGGCCATCGGCAATAATGAACGGGGGTGTCCATGGAAGACCGAATCCATGCTCATGGGTCAGATGAAGGTAATCGGGCGCGGACATTCTCTTTCCAGGATAAAGGACAGTGGTATCGGTAAGAAATATTCTGTCCGTTCCCAGAGCGAGGGCTTCGATAACCCTGTTCACATTATCGGAGCTGACATATGAGGAATTGCCCTCTTCTCCGGGGTGTATTTTCACCGCAACAGTATCAGTCGGGAGCATTCGCTCTCTGCTTTGTATCTTACTCAGCAGTTTCTTAAAACCACCCTTCATTGATGCCTTATTGATCGGCAGGAAGAAAACTAATGACATGATTCTGCTCCTTTCCCGGCTTGATTCCGAATGCTCATCCTTGCATAGAAAATATACGATGTTTATAAATTATCCTATGGGATATCTTAAGTGGATAGAAATTGAGGAGTCTGCGCCGAACTGGAATCTTGGGCAGCTTAGATCCTGCTCCGATAATAGAGATCTGCTATTCTGCGCTGTTGTAAAGTCCAATGCTTACGGACATGGTGTAGAACCGATAACTTCTCTGCTTCCCTCGGCTGACTGGTTCGCCGTCAATTCCCTTGACGAAGGTTTAGAACTCAGACTGGCTGGAATCAAAAAACCGATTCTCCTGCTTGGTCATGTGCTTTTAGAGAGGCTTCCTGAAGCTGTCGATGCCGATCTGAGGTTAACGGTTTACAACATCGAAACACTTGAAAAGTTGGAGAAGATCCTGAATCAGAGAGTCAGCTGCAGGATACACATTAAGATCGAGACAGGTACCGGAAGACAGGGTATTCTTCCGCAAAGCGTTCCTGAATTTATTCGCAGAGCATCCGGAATTGAAGGGCTGGAAATTGAGGGGCTGTCCACTCATTTCGCCAACATAGAGGATACACTGAATCATGAGTACGCCGAAAAACAGCTCCAACTTTTCAATGAAGTGGTTGAAATGGTCAGGGAATCCGGAGTATCTCCTGCTGTTGTTCATACAGCATGTACCGCCGCTACTATACTTTTCCCCGAAACACATTTCAACATGCTCAGAACCGGGATCGGCCTTTACGGACTCTGGCCATCCAGGGAAACGTTCCTGTCAGCTCAGTCAAACGGCATCCCCGTTCCGGATCTCCGGCCAGTTCTGTCCTGGAAAACCCGCATTGTTCAGATCAAGGAACTTCCTGCCGGCAGTTATATAGGCTACGGCTGTACATACAAAACAAGTAGAAGTACAAGGCTCGGTGTACTGCCTGTGGGGTATGCAGACGGTTACGATAGAGGGTGCGGAAATTCAGCACATGTATTGGTCAAAGGGAAAAGGGCACCTATTCTCGGGCGAGTATGCATGAATCTGATAATGATAGATCTCACCGATATTCCCGAAGCAGCCCTTGAGGATACTGTTGTTCTTCTGGGCATTGATCAGAATGAAATAATATCAGCCGAAATGCTGGCTGAATGGGCAGGTACTATAAACTACGAAGTTGTTACTCGTATTAGCCCCTTTCTTCCCAGGATAATTGTCAGGAGAGGATGAAAAAGTGTACATAGATGTTATTGGTGTTGACGGATCAAAACAATGTGGATCCAGTCTATGCTCCATGCTGCTGGGGGAATCGGTTCTGCTTGATGCTGGCTCAGCCTCCATGCTGACCGGGCAGCAACAACGGAATGTTGAGATGGTTCTTCTTACTCATGCCCACCTTGATCATGTTCTTGAACTTGGTTTCATGATCGATGCAACGGTTGCGCTAAGGGATGAGCCTCTGCTGGTCATGGGTAGTAAAGCATGCCTCGAGATCGTGAGAAAGCACTACATGAACGATCTTATCTGGCCGGATTTCAGCCGGATAAAAACCTCTATCGGCCCTGCACTTGTTTATGAGACCATTGATGATCGGAAATGGTTTGAACTACCGGGTGGATTAACTGCATGGGCAGAGCCTGTCTGCCATGGAGCAGGTGCAAGAGGGTTCCTGTTCAGATCAAAAACCGGTTCCATCCTTCATACCGGGGACACCGGGCCAACCTGTTCTATATGGGAGAAGGCTAAGGAACTGGATGATCTGAGAATGATCATAGCTGAAATATCTTTCCCAGATGAGAAGACGGACATTGCGATAGCAAGCAACCACCTGACACCCTCTCTTCTCGAAAAGGAACTGAGTAAACTTAACAGACCTGATATCCCTGTTTATGCTTTTCATCTGAAACCATGGGAAAGGCACGGGATCGAAAAGGACGTCGCAAGAAGATTCAGCGACAGGATTGTTATGCTCCGGCGCGGAGACAGGTTGGAATTCTAACGACGGTTTTAGGGGAAGATGAGAACAGGCCTTGACATACTGAAAAGAGAAATGCTTCCCGGCCGTAAGATAGGGCTTCTCTCCCACTATGCGGCTGTGAATTCGGGATACAGATCTTCAATTGATGTTCTTGCAGCCATGCCGGAAATCGAAATTCAAATGCTGTTCGGCCCCCAGCACGGCTGGAGCGGAGAGACTCAGGACAACATGATAGAATGGGAGGGATACAAACATCCCGAATATGGGATGCCGGTCTACAGCCTGTACGGTAAAAGCCGGAAACCTGACCCGGAGATTCTTGGTGGGCTCGAATGCCTGGTGGTGGACCTGCAGGATGTAGGAGCAAGATACTACACTTACATTTACACAATGGCTTACTGCATGAAGGCCTGCCACGAAGCTGGTGTGCCCGTTGTCGTGCTTGACAGACCCAATCCACTCGGTATTTCAATTATAGAGGGAAAGCCGCTCGGAAAAGGATACGAATCTTTCGTAGGGCTCTATCCCATTCCAGTCAGGCATGGCCTGACTGTTGGAGAACTGGCGCTTCTTTTCGCCGGCTTTGATAATCTTACCCGACCGGAAATTATTCGAATTGAAGGATGGGACGGAGAAGGCATCCCGGCAGATTACCAATGGGTGTACCCTTCCCCTAACATGCCAACTGCGGAAACAGCATTGGTTTATCCTGGGATGTGTCTTCTGGAAGCCACCAACCTCTCCGAAGGCAGAGGAACAACAAGACCCTTTAACGTTTTCGGGGCTCCATGGATGAATGGAGATGAACTTTGCAGCAGACTGAACGGAACGGCTTTTCTTGAAGGTGCCGTCTTAAGGCCGCACGCATTCATTCCAACATTCAACAAGCACGCCCGCGAAATGTGCTACGGCGGTGAGATTCATGTGCTTGACAGTTTGAAATTCAGGCCGCTTAGAGCAGGACTGGGCATTCTGCTTGAATCTTTCAGATATTCCCGGACCCGGTGGAATGATCCTCCATACGAATACGAGCTCAAAAAGATGCCTGTTGATATTCTGTCTGGCGGAGCGGAGGTAAGGGAAACCGTAAACGCTGGTGACGCAGAGAAGCTGATAGAGCTGGCTTGCGGTGATCCTGTTGGGCATTCCGGGTTGACCCGAAACATACTGTTGTACGAAAGGGAGTTCCACAGTTGAAAATAGGAATAATATCGGATATTCATGGGAATCTGCCTGGCCTCAAGGAGTGCCTGACAGTACTTGCGCAAGAGGGTGTTGACCAGATTGTCTGCCTTGGTGACCTCGTTCAGTTTGGTCCTTTTCCAGCTGAAGTGATAGATCTCCTGCAGCGAAACGATATTGATACTCTTCAGGGAAACTGTGACCGGGCAGTGGCAAAAGATAGAGATGACACGGGAGACTCCTTTGAGAACGTTCAATGGGATTATCTGGCTTCAGAGCTGCTGCAATGGACGAAGGACCAGATAACCCCGGAGCAGAGAAGATACCTGAAGAAGCTTCCATCCGAATTAAGGTTCAATGTTGGAAGCCGGCGTATACTGTGTGTTCATGGTCTGCCGGGCAATATCAACGGGAGCATCCAGGGAAACGTGGCAAATGAAGTTTACGATTTATTGTTTTCGAGGAATTCCTGCGATATTCTGATTCTAGGACATACTCATGAAATGCTGCTTCAACACCGCGGTACCCGGATGATAATAAACCCCGGAAGTATTGGCGGAGGAACCCTTCCCGGAGAAGCAACGATAGCTGTTCTTGATATCAACGAAGAGAACACCACAGCATCCGTCTGCTGGCACAGGGTCCCGTTCGATTCTGTTTTATTTGAGAAGAAGTACAGGCATGAAGGTCTGCCTGAGACCTTTCTAAACTGTGTTCTCCTTGGCAGGGATCCAAGGGGTAAATGGCATAATGATGATTTTATCAGGAGGCAGAAATGGGCAGAACGTTAATCGAGAAGATCATGTCATCGCACGGGGGCGGAGACTGCGGTCCCGGAGATGTGATCTGGATAGATATTGACAATAGAACGGCCAGGGATTTCGCCGGAGCCAGTGTAGTAGGGAATCTCGAGAAGTACGGAGGCGACTCCCCCATAGCAGAAAGATCGAAGACCTTTTTTACTTTCGACTGTAATGTCCCGGCCAATACCATTCCTTACGCCAACAATCAGCAGCGCATAAGGATCTTTGCCAGAAAGCATGACCTGAAGGTTTACGATGTGGATGCCGGTATAGGTTCTCACGTTGTGATCGAAGAGAAATTCGCCAGACCCGGAACTACTACAGTTGGGACGGACAGTCACCTTAACATCATGGGCTCTGTAGGAGCCTTCGGACAGGGAATGGGAGACGTGGATATCGCCTACGCTTTCAAGACCGGGAAAGTGTGGTTTGAAGTGCCGGAATCGGTAAGGGTTACACTGCGTGGAAAGCCAGCGGAGGGAACCGAAGCCAAGGATATTGCGCTGGCCATGCTTAAAAGATTCAGCGGCCATGAACTGCTGGGCAAGTCAGTTGAAATTTACGGTCCATGGGTTGAGAGCGCTTCTCTTGAAGACTGCGTAACCCTTTCGAGCCTTGCGACTGAGATGGGAGCCATAATAGCATTCATACCGCCGAATAACAACGTACTGGATTTCTTCGGCATCGCCCGCGATGAAGCTGTTTATGCGGATTCGGATGCTGCTTATCTTGAAGATTACTCCCTGGATATAGATGGGCTGGAGCCCCTGATCGCCGCTCCTCCCAGTCCCACCAATGTGTTCGCAGTATCGGAGAAAACCGATGTGAAGGTAGATGGAGTTTTCATCGGAAGCTGTACCAATGGAACCTATCAGGACCTGAGCTATGCTGCGAAACTCCTGAAAGGCCGGAAAGTAGCACCCGGTGTCATGCTGAAGGTTGTACCCGCAACCAGGGCAACCTGGGCAAGACTCCTTGATGAAGGGCTTCTGAAGGACATTTTTGATGCCGGTGGAATCGTCAGCAACGCAGGTTGTGGCGGGTGCGCCTCGGGCCAGATCGGGATGACAGGAGAGGGAGAAGTGCAGATAAGTACATCCAACAGAAATTTCAAGGGTAAGCAGGGCAAGGGGAACACATACCTGGCAGGGATTGGAACGGCAGCAGCATCAGCGGTACTTGGCAGAATTGCTTCCGTGCATGAACTTTCGGAGGTGCTGTAATGTCATTCGATATGATTCTTAAGGGAAGACTATGGGTTCTGAAGGACAACGGGAAGCTCTTCAGCGATATCGATACGGACATGATTTATCACAATGCCCATCTCGCTGTAACAGACATTGATAAAATGGGTCAGTTCGCGTTCGGCAACCTTGAAGGTTACAAGGAATTTGCGGTAAATGCACAGCCGGGTGATCTCATCCTTGCGGGTGATAATTTCGGTTCCGGCAGTTCACGCCAGCACGCGGTAGACTGTTTCAAGGCTCTTGGAGTGCAGACTGTAGTAGCCAGGTCATTCGGCGCCATTTATAAGAGGAACGCCATAAACAGCGGTTTTCCGATCATTGAATTACCTGGTCTGCCCGATGATCTTTTCAACCAGTTTGATCAGGCAGAACTGAATCTTAAGGGTGGTGTCCTCAGCGGTGGGAATAACAGGTACCAGGGCAATCCAATGAGCGAAGTCGCCAGGGAAATCTACCTTGCGGGAGGGCTGTTTCAGTACGCGGAAACAATGTAAGTTTTCTGGCTTCTTCTGAACTACTGACTCAGGAAGTTTAGTTTAATGAAAATAGCTCTTATTTCGGTTCTTCTGTTCAGTGTATCTGTCTCCTGGTGCCAGATTGAATATCAGCCGATTGCCGGTGAGTTGCTGGAGTATTGGAACAAAGCAAATTCATCCTGCTTCTCGGAAGTATGGGATTCTGATTCCATCGGACTCCCTAATGGTATCAATGATCCTCTTCTAACAGGTATTGATCGTTTACATCTACTTTGGGAAACGGGATCTTCTTTAAAAGATCGGTTTGAGAGCAGTCTCGAAAAAACCTCTTAGGAACGGCAGACTTGACGGACGTCTGGTTCGGTACGACCTCTACTGACAAGGTTCAAGCTGTGATATGATACACCTGAGTCTTGCAGTAATCATCTCTATATAGTAGCGTATAAATAACTTCTGATATTATGTATAAGAAACAACAGAATATTCCTTTTGGAGTGTATTAATACCAACTGATCTGTAATGATTGAAATTACAATTTAATTTAGTATGCGAGGTTTGAGAGTTAAAGGGAGGCAGCTGGTGAATAAGGATATCTTCCACAGTTACTTTGAACTCGGACTGATCGGTATGGCAATTAGCACTCCGGAAAAGGACTTCAGCGAAGCAAATAATCATCTCTGCAAAATACTCGGTTACTCAAAGAATGAACTTCTTAAGAAAAAATGGTCGGATCTGACCCATCCCGAGGATATGGATCTCAATAATTACCTTAAAAGAGCGCTCGAAGGCGAGATCGATGGTTATACATTCGAAAAACGTATGATACACAAGGACGGCAGCATTATTCATGTCAGCATATCTTCGAAATCCTCGAGAAAGCCGGATGGATCAGTATCAGAATTGTATTCACTTGTTCAGGATATCACGGAGAGGATCAAGGCGGAAGAGGAAATCAGGAAATCGGAGTTGAAATACAGAACTGTTGTTGAGAACGCAACAGAAATGATCTGGCAGCTGGACAGGGAAGGAAATTTCGTATTTTTCAACAAATTCGCGGAGAAAATATCTGCGATGAAAAGCGATGATTGGAAAGGCAGGCAATTTTCGCCGGCGATTCATCCGGATGACCTGGAAAAAGTAAGTAAGATTTTTCTGGATACACTAAGTGGGAATACAAACGAATATGAAGTTAGAATACTGGTTGCAGATGGCATAGCTGAACTGGTAGTTCAGACACTTCCGGTATATACCGAAGGTGAGGTTACCGGAACGCTCAGTTTCGGCAGGAATATAACAGAAGAGAAAAAAGCTGAACGAGCGCTCAAGGAATCTGAAACACGTTACCGTACCCTTCTGGACAATGTTCCTATTGGAGCATTCCGATCAACTATCGGTCAGAAAGGGGGGACATTTCTTTCAGTAAATTCTGCACTTGCAAGAATGTTCAGTTGCAGCAATCCCGAGAATATGATCAAGACCAGAGTATCTGACTGTTATCAGAACAACAAGGATCGAAACAAATTCATATCCAATATCAGCCATGTAGGTTCAGTCTCCGGATATGAAGTTCAGCTCAAACGGAAAGATGGTTCGAGTTTCTGGGGCTCCCTGTCGGCCAGGGCAGTAAAGGATGAAAATAACGAAATCAAGTATATTGATGGAGTAGTTGAAGACATTACTGAACGCAAATCCATCCAGGAAGCTCTCCGGGAATCGGAGGAGCGATACCGTCGTCTTCTTGACCACAATCCTGCAGCTATTGTTGTTCATGTAGACGGTAAAATTGTCTATGTCAACCAGGCAAGTCTTGATCTCGTTGCAGCTTCCTCTCCCGAAGATGCTCTCGGTAAAATGATTTTTGATTTTGTCCATCCCGATTACAGAGATATTGTTCTTGAACGTGTAAAACAATGCCAGATAGACGAAAAATTCGCGAAACCTATCGAAGAAAAATTTCTTCGACTCGACGGCAAATCGGTTGATGTTGAAGTAACAGCGATACCGATAACGTATCAGGGCAAACCGGCGTCACAGGTTGTATTCTGGGATATTACCAGCAGGAAACAGGTTGAAGAAAATATACAGAGTAATCTGGATAAACTGAACAAAACCCTTAAAGGAACGGTTGATGCGCTTTCTTCTGCTGTTGAAACAAGAGATCCCTATACAGCAGGTCATCAGAAGGAGGTGGCAAAAATTGCCTGTGCGGTTGCGGAAGAAATGTGTCTTCCTGAGGACTTTATAGAGGGTTTGCGCATTGCCAGCCTTCTTCATGACATAGGCAAGATAAAAATCCCTGCTGAGATTCTCAGTAAACCTGCTATTCTGACAGATATAGAATACGAATTGATCAAGACCCATCCCCAGGCAGGGCATGAGATCCTGAAAACCATCAGTTTCCCCTGGCCTGTTGGTAAAATCGTCCTGCAGCACCAGGAGAGAATGGATGGTTCAGGCTATCCCAATGGTCTCAGGGGAGACGAGATCTGTCTTGAAGCGCGAATTCTTGCTGTTGTCGATGTGGTGGAGGCAATGTGCTCACACCGTCCATACAGAGGCGCCCTGGATAAGGAAAGGGCACTTGAGGAAATAGAAAAAAATAGAGGTACGCTTTACGACGAAAATGTTGTTGATGCGTGCATGAAATTGTTCAGAGAAGATAGGTATTGCTTCAGTACAAGCTGATGTTGAATTCATCACGACTATGCCTTCCAATTTCTTCCAGCGAATCAGAATAAAATCAATCAGCCTGCATATTTCAATGGATGGCTGGCGTACAGCTCTGCGGAAACCGTATACTCCTGACAGACAGGTTTTCCTGTGAACGGCGTTACATTATAATCATTGTAGGATATATGTGAAGGACTACTATGAGATCAAAAACGAATAAAATCGGTATTGAGTATTTTGATGATCTCACAGGTTTGTATAATCGGCGCTATCTGACAAAGAAAACCTTTGAATATCTCCAGAAAGCGGGCATGGATAAGACTACGCTATCTGTAGTCGTTATCGACCTTGATCATTTCAAGAACATCAACGACACATATGGTCACTCTACGGGTGATAACGTTCTTGTTGAATATGCTGCTTTTCTCAAAGACCTTCTAAGACAAGAAGATACTGTTTATCGATACGGCGGAGATGAGTTTGTATGTATGCTTCCGGATACAAGCTACGAGCAGGCTGTTAGAATCTCATCCCGTTTTCTGGAACAGTGTCATTCCAGGGAGTTCTCAAAGATAAGACTGACCTGCAGCATCGGTATAGCGTCCTTTCCTGTTGACGGGCAAGACTGGCTATCTGTCTTCAATGCCGCTGATCGTCGTCTCTACAGCGCAAAAAGACACGGAAGAGACAGAATTGGCGCCTTCATGAAAGAGTACAGGAGAGTAATCACTCCGACGAAAAAGATCATTGGTCGGGATAAAGAGATAACCAGAATTAGAAATTCTATTGATCAGAAATCTTCTAATAGAACCAGAACGACGTGTATTTGTGGAGAGATCGGCGTGGGAAAAACACGTCTGGTGCATGAGATCGTAAATGATTCCTGTTACCAGGATTTTACATATCTGGCGAGTAATCTATCAGCAACAACAAAGTCAATCCCCTACTATGCATTCAGAGAGATCATTCGCAGCGTTTACAGAAAGAAAGGCAAGGGTATCATAGATGGGATGTCCCAGGCATTTCAGATCGAATTGATGAAAATCGTACCTGAATTATCTGATGAACTGGTGGAGATGGATGAAAATATATTCATGCTTGACAGATTCAGGCTTTTTGAAGGTGTACGGAGATTCCTGGAGCTTCAGATTTCAGAATCATCTCTGTTTGTTTGCATAGACAATATTCACTGGGCAGACGACAGTTCTCTGGAGCTTCTCAACTACCTGGTAAGGGCATTGAAGGAAAGTCCGGTCTTCTTTTTCTTCATCTATCGAATTGAGGAAGCGAAAGCTGAATCGTTCCAGAATGTAATACAGTCCATGGCGCGTGAAGGTCTGTACGATCCGATAGAACTTGAACCGCTTGAGCAGGCTGATGTTTCCCGGATGATCTCACTTATCGTAGACGCCTCTCCATCCCCGGAGCTCATAGCTTTTATCTACAGGGAAACCGGAGGAAACCCGTATTTCATTGAGGAGCTTATGAAATCCCTGGAGTTAAATAGCGCACTCATCTGGGAACATGATAGTGTTACTTTCGACAAGGAAGAAAAGATAATTATTCCCAATTCGGTCAGGGGTGTGGTAGATAGAAAACTGGGAATGATAGGACACGAGGCACGAGAACTTATCGAATATGCATCGGTAATAGGCAGAAAATTCGATTTTAGATTACTCCCCTTAATAACTGGAAAGAACGAGGGTCATCTGCTGGATATACTGGATGAGATACTGAGTATGAGATTGTTGAGAGAATTCGATGAAGATCGGTATCGTTTCACGGAGGATGTGGTCAGAGAAACAATATATCAACAGATGAGCGCAGTTAGATCAAAACTTTATCATCGAACGGTTGGAAATGCTCTGGAAATACTTCATAAGAATCGTACAGAAGAAGTAATCGAGGAGTTAGTACATCATTTTTACTTATGTTTTGATAATGATAAAGTAGTTGAATATGGCATGATTGCAGCAGACAGGGTGAAGGATTCCTATGCGAACCAGGACGCAATAAGATTCTATGGCAGAGTTCTTGAATGCCTGCCGGATAGCAGGATCGGAAGTAAGATCAATGAGATAGAAGTACTGATGAAAAGGGCATCGGTCCTGAATCTGGTTGGAGACAAGGAGAAGGCGATAGAAGACCTTACGCAGGCTATCAGTAAATCGCAATCGCTGGGTGAGCAGAAACTGAAAGCCGATAGTCTTGTAGCATTATGCAAAGTTCACTTTGGAGTATCGCACTATACCGACACTATTGAAATGGCCGAAAACGCTCTGGAGATTTACCGGACACTTGTAGATAAGAAAGGGGAAGCAGCCTGTCTGAATTGTATCGGTATCGCCAACTGGTATCTGGGAGAATTCGAAAGTGCCCTGAAATTGTATCAGATATCTCTCAGCATTGCAAAGAATATCGAAGATCGGCAACTTGAAGCAATGATTCTTGGTAACATAAGTATTATTCATTGGAATCTTGATGAGTATTCTATATCACTGGATTCTTACATCCGAGCACTGGAAATAACAAGAGAACTCGGTGATGTCGAAACTGAAGCGAGAGCACTCAATAATATCGGACTTATTTATGCAACTATCGGTGACAATGGGAAGGCTATGGAGTGTTACGAAAGATCACTCGAGATTTCAAGAGATATAGGTGCGCGAGAACTTGAAGCGAGTACTCTCAATAATACGGGAATCATAAATGTGAGACTCGGGGAGTATGCAGAGGCAATAGGCAACTACGAGGCTTCATTGAACATCACAAGAGAAATCGGTACTCGTAAAGTCGAGGCGATGGCTCTGAATAATATTGGCGCTCTTTACTGCGATCTTGGGAACTATGCAAGTGCTCTGGAGTACTGCACGAATGCTCTTGGGATATCCAGAAAGATCAGCGACCGTCAGACTGAAACAGAAAGCCTTGTTGGATTAGGAGATATATCTCTGAATAAAGGAGAGTTGTCGGATGCTGAAGAGTATTACAGTGAAGCCCTTTTAATCGCACAGACCATCAAGTTGAAATCATTGCTTGCCGAAGTCCTTATCGGCTTAACCTCTCTTCATCTGGAGATGAAAAATCCGATCAAGGCCGCTGAGACTCTCAATACTGTATTTCAACTGGTTAATGAATTGGATTCCGAGAAGATAGAAGCATCTGCGCACTTTCTTGCAGGAAGGCTGGCCACGGAAGACAAGAGATGGAACGATGCCATCGTCTCCTTTGACCGATCATTGCTGATCCTGAAAAAGTCCGACAGACAGATAAGTATCGGTGAGATTTATTACTTTCAGGGCCTGATGTTCCGCAAAAATGGAAATAAAGTAAATGCACACAACAGCTTCGCGAAGGCGCAGGAGATATTCGAAAAGATTGCTGCTATCGGGTGGATCGATAAAATTAACGCTGAATGTAAACAACATGATATCTGACTCCAGATGAAGGTAGTCTCCGAATAGCCGCTTGTCATAAGGCGCATCCTGACACCAGCATTGCCGGTTGCATGGGGTGCTTGACTATGTCAAAAACATCTTGATCTCCCGGAGGATCCCAGACCTCCGCCCGAACCCTTGGAACTGGTCTGCGAACCTTGTGCAGACTACGTTTATCTTATCATCCAGTCTTCTCGTTGACGGGATATTACTCGGAAAGCATGCTCACTTTCAGGCAGGAATCGGAGGTTTATTGGAACGAATGGGCTGCTTTGTGAGCGGGTCATGGGATTGTGGAAAATTCACTGTCCTATTGTTTCATAGATGATGAAGGACAGTGGCATAGCCTGGCAGATTTGATAAAAAAGCACTCAGAAGCGAAGCTCAGTTATGCAGGTCAGGTCCGAATTGCATGCGTCACTCAAAAACTGACCGCCTTCAATTCCTCCCGGATACCATCTTTTTGTTGATTCCGATATTTGTATTAATGTCGGGGTAATCTTTTCTACCGGTTCAGGATTTCCTCGTAAAGCAAGAACATACCCATGGCTGGCTTGAACCAGATTATCTCTCCTCTGTCGTAGATACGGAATCTGTCCACTATCGGCGCTGTGTTCGGATCTCCCGGACCACCTGGTCTGTGAACTTCCCTTATGGCGATATCGTAGTAATCTCTGTATACATCTTCGGGAATATTGCCTATGTCCTCCTGACCAAACGACAACCCTTCAGGGAACGAAGATCTATATATACTGTCCTCCGATAACGTTTCTATCAGAAGATCCAGAGCTTCGTCGTATGAATGTATAAGAACAGGTATTGCCGATACATGTGCTTCTTCGGGTATGAATGGCCATTCATATGGCATCTCATTGTAAGTTAATCGTACCCTGTATCCGTATTCGAGAGTTTCACCGGTCAGAGCAACCCAGAAGTCAAGATCACCCTGTCTGCCCCAGTCAGGAAGCTTGTGAATGAGAATGTACTCTCCGGGTGATTCAAATACGCCTACTCCTAAATTTTCCGCGGACTCACGCAGAAACTGAGAAACCTTTTCGAAATCTCCCTCAGGGTCTTCCAATGATTCCCTTATGGCCCTGTATTCGACTGAACCTATATAGACATCAATCCAGTCTTCAACACTCCATCCAGGAAGACTGAGGAGTGTCTTCGTAACCTGTCTCGATTCTTCTCTCCACTGAACCTCCTGCGAAACCCGGTCTATCTCCCAGTCGGAAGGCATTTCGCCCCTTAGTTGAAAGCTGGAAAGAGGTGGTGCAAGACCAGTAAAATCACTGAAATCTACGGGAGTCGGAGGAACAGTGTTTCTCCCATCTTTCCCGCTGACCTGTATGGCGTACGTATCAGGATACTTCCATAGTATGAAGCACGCTACCTGCGCGGCATAATCGGAGGTTTCAAATGGCCCAAGGTACACAAGCCATCCTCTGTAACCTGATAGAGAGGCCCAGTCAGGAATCCACAGGTATCCTGTATACTGACCGAACAGACTATGAAGTTCTTCAGCCAGCCTTTCAGCGTCAGCTTCACTATCCATAACTTCACAGACGACCACCCAGCCGAATTCATCTACGTCCAAATCAGCGGATGCGGTATCTGAGATAAAGAGCGTTATGAGCAGAGTCAGAATCATGACAGACATCATTCGCATGATAAACTCCTTAATATGTTATTTCCCCATATTTGAATATCAGCAATAGGTTCAGAGTATGTCAATGTAAAATTGAGTACAGCACTATTCAGTAATCCGGGCCGGTTCCCGGGATCCTCCTGGCGGAGGAGAACCTGCGGGTATCTTCCTGTTAACCTTTCAGCATTTCCTGAAGAGGTATGTATACTTCCTCTTCTCTGAAGGGCTGAACATGCCGCCCTCAGTTACACCACTGAGGATATCACGACCACTCATATGGTGATCGCTGAAGGACATAACACCATCAGGTCTGAGAACCCTCCGAAGTTCTTCAAGAACCGCTCCTGGATCTCCCAGCAGGTGAAATACATCGTAACAGAGAATAACATCGATACTTTCATTGGGTATTCCGGTTGAGGAGTCGGAACAGATAGTACTGATGTTGTCCAGTTTCAGCTTCAAGGCTTTCTTCTCTATCATATCCAGAGCTAACCGGACCACGTCCTGTGCGTAGACTTTCCCCTCGTCCCCGACTGATTCGGAAGCAATGAAAGTATAGCTTCCGTGTCCGCATCCGAAATCAAGCACATGATTTCCGGGCCTGATATTAACTTCTTCGAGGATACTGTTTCTGGGACGGATCAGATCCCTGCATCTCATAAGAGACGACATGATATAGAATGCCGCATTCGGCATCGGTCTGTTCATAAACTGCCTCCTGGCAAAAGGGGTCAAATCTTTACTCTTGACATTATCTATTTTTTGCCTTTTGCTTTTTCCCTCAGTACCCCATCTCCATGGTAACTGTCAATTCTTCCGTTTCAAGAATGATACAGGCATCATCAAATTCCGGCGGACCAGACAGCATGCTCCCTCTTACACCATTGGAAACGCAATAACCCTCCGTAGGTTTACCGAATAAATTCCTGTTATTTTCTCCGTCTCCGTTCTCATCATGAAACGCCGATACCGCATATTCACCGAATGGAAGATCAGTGAATACGAATTCAACGGTTTCCCCTTCAATAACCGACAGAACTCTTCTGAAAGCGCTGTCCTGATCCCTTAAAAATCCATCTTCCGATGCCCACAGCGCCACTCGAACGTTTCCGTCAGAGTTCCGCAGTTCCTCAATGGTAACTACTATTGTTCCGGTCTGTTCTTCTGTGCCGGATTCGGATTCAACAACCTGACCGAACACACTCACTGACACAAGAAGAAGGGCCAGTAAAACACTCACAGCTTTGATATTCACTTTCAATTCACGCCTCTTTCCAGCTTCTGCAGTTCCTCTGCAAAAAGCTTGTTTGCTGTTTTAAGATACTGCTCGGGAGGAACAATCGGTTTTTCAAGCTTTAACTGTATTTTATCTGATATCCGACCGTCTGTTACCAGTTCGGATCCGGCTTTCTTCAAAAGCTTGTTGTAATGCATCAGAAAAGGCCTGAGAACCAGCATTGGGTTCGCGAGTATTCCGCCCCCGTCTCTGTATATCTCCGCCATAATCTTGCTTCCGGTATTCCTTGCGATTCTCCTGAAGAGAAGTTTGAGAACCTGGAAATGCTCCATTCCTGTAAATCCGCAGTTCGAGATGATAACAAATCCAGGTGAATGTCCCGTCCGTACCGGATGTTTGCACTCCCCGTTCTCATCCTTTTCGATATGGGGTTCAAGACGGGGGATCGTTCTGTCCATGAAATCTTTCATTATTCCGGTTACGTTATCAACGTAAAGAGGTGACGCAAAAACGATAATATCAGACTTGAACTTCTCCAGCAGTTCTTCCATATCATCCTTGATAATGCATTTTCCCGGTGTTTTGAGCCAGCAGGCAAAACATCCTCTGCAATGTCCTATTTTCTTGTCGGTCAGAATAATGCTCTCGGTTTCAGCTCCTGCTGACTCTGCTCCGGCAAGGAAATTCTCAACCATCACCTGTGTGTTTCCGGCTGCTCCGCGCGGACTTCCGTTGAACGCAACAATTCTCATATTCTCTCCTCTTCCTTTACATGACATCTATCTTAACAGCGTAAAGATATAACGAATCTTAACATTGTCAAGATACGTCTTTCCTGGTAGATTCGGATTATAGGAAAGGAGGTAACAACCGTGGCTGAACCCGGAAGTAATGACACATACCATCACGGTAATCTCAAAGAGACTCTTATGAACAACTGTCTGAAAATGATAGAAGAAAAGGGCGTTTCCGGCTTCACGCTTAGAGAAGTCGCGAGAATATCGGGAGTCTCCCCCGCCGCGCCTTATCATCATTTCAGGAATAAGACAGAACTGCTGACGGCAGTCTCTGTCATGGGCTTCGGGATGCTCGATGAAGCGCAGCGGAAAGCATCTCAGCAATTCGATAATCCCGGGGATAAGCTGAGATCTCTTGGAAGATCCTATGTCATGTTCGCTGTGAATCACAAAGTTTACTTCCATGTGATGTTCAGAGCGAACCGTGAACCGCTATGGGAGAACGAGCAGGTGATCAATGCCGCGAAACAGGCTCTCGGCCATCTTGAGAATACCATTCGTGAACTGTATCCGGAATCAGAGGAAGGTAACGACAATCATTTCAAGGCAGCAGTGCTTACATGCTGGTCGATGGTTCACGGTCTGGCTTCTCTGTGGGTAGACGGTCCGCTGAGAGCGACGGAACCGGGTAAACTGGATATCGAGGAATTAATCGATATCATTCTCAGTCAGTCTATGACACACAAGAATTTCTGACAACTGTGGGCTGTGCTTCTGAAGAAGATCTGGGATATTGATGCCCTGAAGTGCCCACAGTGCGGAGGACAGATTAAGGTGGTCTCCGAATAGCCGCTTGTCATCACATTGACCGGGCTTACTTCAGAGGGGATACAGAACTTCTTTACATGAGGCTCTTCAATAATGGAGACCAGGGCACCATCGAGTTGTTCAACGGCACTTCCGATGACGCTGGTTATAACTGGGAACTGATCTATTCCTGGCAACCTTACATGTATAACGGATCACCCTATACATTCGGGCAGGTAAGCGTGATCAGTATTCAATCCAACGATGACTATTTGCTTATCACATGGGTCGATAGACTGTATTCCGAGTACATTGAGGGACTTGGCTCTTTGTATCTGGAATACAATCTTGAAAGCGGAGAGATAAACGAACTCTTTATTGACTGAAACCGTCTATCTTTTTCTGGAATGCTCTGCAGTGCATCTTGTTGAATTCATTCCGGGCTGTTTCTCGGTTCAGCAAGTCCTCGCTTCTCTTCAGGACTGAAGTCCAGATATACTGTTAAGCCAGTCAAGTTCAATCTTGAGTCGACCGATCTCTTCGTAAAGCTTCGCCTTGACATTCTCTTCATCAACCTTCTTCTTCCGGCGACGGTCTGAGAAGATGTCTGATACCTTGGCAAGAAGTCGATTCTTCCAGGCCCTGATCTGGTTCGGGTGAACCTCGTAGAATAAGGCCAGCTTCGTGAGACTTCTCTCGCCCTTGATCGCCTCGAGGGCGACACGGGCCTTGAAGTCAGCACTGTGATCCTTTCGCAGAGATCTGCCTCCAACCCTGATGTTGGTAACATAGGCAAATCCACCTTATTCACCTGTACAGTTTTCGCAGGCCACTATAATTCAAGACTTGCACTACAATTGGGACACTTCTTGAAGATAAAATCAATGCTCATTCTAACCTCACCTGATTCAGTGATAGGAATTGATAGGATAACCCTTTTTCTTCTATTTTTCACTTGAAATAGATGATACCCACTGAAACTCTCAGCCGTCAATGACATGACCGGTTGAAAACCACCCAGGATTACTCCAGGGAAGGTAATCCGCATCCGCGATATCACTATATTCATCATGGTGCTGCTCCAGGTTAATAACATTGACTGGATTGGATCATCGCGTGTATACTCAATTCCAATAGAGAAGATTGAAAGTGGTATTCTCAGTGCAGGGGATAACAGTTTCTGGGTAACCCCATGAGCGAAGTCGTCAGGGATATTTATCTTACCGGGGGGTTGCTTCAGTACGCGGAAACAATGTAAGTTTTCTGGCTTCTTCTGAACTACTGACTCAGGAGGTTTAGTTAAATGAAAATAGCTCTTATTTCGGTTCTTCTGTTCTGTGTATCTGTCTCGTGGTGCCAGATTGAATGTCAGCCGATTGCTGGTGACTTACTGAAGCATTGCAACACCGCGAATTCATCGTGCTTCTCAGATGTATGGGATTCTGATTCCGTCGGACTCCCGAATGGCATAGATGAACTTGTTATGACAGGTATTGAGATTGAACAGGACTCACTGGATATTTATCTGCTGGGTATCTCTCCAGAAACCGCTATCCCATTTCTGCTGGCAACCGGTGGATACAGAGGGGAGTACAACTTCGAAAGATTCTTCGTGTATTATCATGAAGAAGAAGATGAATTTGAACTCATATTCTATATGCCCGACTGTTCCAGAAGAAGTACGGGTTATTATGTATGGGACACCGAGAATCGATCCCTTGTGCAGCTGCGGTACGTAACAGAAGATCCTTCTCTAGAGGCGCTGACGAGAGCAGACAGCCTTCTTGCTGAAGGTTGTATCATGGAAGCAATAGATAATTTGAACTATGTGTCTAATGATCGGTATTATTATTACGATCGTGATGAAATGATCGCCCGCCTGCTTAGAATCTTCAACAGAGCTGCCCTCGAAGAGGCAGATGCAGGCAATTACCAGGGTGCGGTGGATCTTTTCGAGTATCTTTGCAATTATAGCCGGATGTCGTCGCAATGGTACTTTTCTTTTGCTGACAGTCTGGACTTCATGGAATCAAATTGCTCGAATTTCATGGATCTTAGCGAATATGTCATGATTCTGAATAATTATGCTTTCTTCCTCGAACAGACAGATTGTCTGTATCTGTCTCAGAAAATCCTTGGAAAAGTGCTGGACCTGCAGCCATCCAGAATGGTTGCGCATCTAAATATAGGGGATGTTCTGTGGAACCTCGGCGAAATATCCGAGGCGGAAGAGCACTACGGCATCTATCTTGAGATGATGACCGATCGGGAATTGACCGGTCAGATCCCCCTCCGAGTGAACGATAGAATGAATTTGCTGCATGCGGCACCCGCGCATTCGGTCACGATTAGTATTATTTCTGAGCATTTATGTCCTATCGAGATGATGAGAGGGAATCCAATCCGGATCGACAGATGTCAGCTTCTAGAATCAGGGGGGATGAGAATTTCGGCAAATCGGAGTTTTCCAGTTAACGATATCGACGTTTCATTCAATGATAAAACGTGGATGATAGTAACCGATCCTGACGGATGTCCGATGTCATGTGAAGAGACTGTTCCGGTCAATCCTTTCATACTGAGTGTTAATCGTCCCGGAGATTGTTACGACATGTTGTGGCTGATCGCCTGTACTGAGCAGGGCGATACTCTATGGACGTGCGCCCTCGAGGGTTTGGATGAATTCGATAGTTCTCCGGATGTTGCCGAACTCCAGGACGGGGGATATGTGATAAGCAGCTATTCAGAAGGTTATATCGCTCGAATATCGTCAGATGGAGAGCTTTTATGGTATAGTTTTTTAAGTACCGGTTACATGCTTGGGATACCGGGTTTCGAAGCTGAGAATTGTCCGCGTATCCTGTCTGTCAGGGAGACCTCCGGAGGCGGTTTTCTTACGTGTGGCAGAGTTGCCGAATACCTTACCAGTCCAGACGCTTTGTTCGTATGTCTTCTTGACGGTGATTCCGGGGAGCTACTGTGGAGAACTGTAAACTTCGCCCTTGGAGAGGCCGAAGTTCGCGATGCCATTGAGACATCTTCCGGAATGATACTCGCCGTTGGTGCTACAGCAGAAAGCATAGTACCCGAAGATGCATATTACACCGTCTGGGGTTCGAAATTCCCGCTCATCGCCGTTCTGAATGGCTCGGGAGAACTTCAGAAAGTACTTGTATGCGACCTTGATCTGACCGACGTTTTCTATAGTATCATCGAGACAGACCAGCGGGAAAGCGAATTTCTGATCTTTGGAGGCGACAGTTTATCAAATGAAAGTGTTCTTCTAAGGGCAATAATTCCCACTGATCCGGAGAACTGGGGTATCGGGCCGGAGTATCAGGTGAAGCTGATTGACGGTGAAGGAGATTTGATTTTCCCGTAACAATAATTGTAATTCATTTATTCATATATCGTTGTAGATTATTCAAGATATCTACTTCATATCGGAACGGGTAAACTCTTCGCAGATGTGGAGAGGACCGTTTGCGTTTGCGGTGATAAAGGGAACGTTCATTGTCGTATTCTCCTGCTCCTCCAGCTCCATGGCAGCCTTCCGGGATTCATTTTCGATCCGTTCCATAGCATTTGAATCTTCTGTAAGATCGATTTCATGCTTTTTTTGAAACCGCATTACAGCTAAGTCGGAGATTTTCTGTGCCCAGTTTCTATTGAATTCCATTGCATTTGTATCCGGCTTTTCACCCATATTTGCTATTTTCAGGTTAGAGACCAGGAATGAACTTCCGCAGAACTCACACTGCCCCGTTTTTCTTCCCGGGGTGAATTTAAGGTTTGCACTGCAATTGGGACACTTCTTGAAGATAAAATCAATGCTCATTGTACCTCATCTCTAGGATATGATTGGTTCATAGAATATATACTTAATTCAAGTAGAGAAATCTGGTTGATTTCAACTCAATTGAGTACAGGGTCTGGTGGTAATTGAACGACTGTAAATCCAGTTATGGCCCCAAAGGATGTGAATAATGTTCAAAGGAATTTTTCTTCTTCTTATTTTGTTCCTTGCATGTACGGTCTCCTCTGATTCATCTACAATGTGGATCTTTCCCGATGGAAGAGGTGCTATGCCCATCGAAACTGAACAGATCACCATGGAGGCTGAAAGTGTCTCCATCGTCCCCACCGGAAACATGCTCAACCATGAAGTTCCTGAAATGACCGTCACATGCATATTCTACCTCAGAAATCTCACCGATCAGCCTCTGGACGTTTCGGTTGGCTTCCCATTCGAGGATTCCGAAGTGCCCGACTGGGTTCAGTTCAGGGCGGTAACCGATGATGAAGAGTACGAAATCAGCTATGAAAGTGGAGTTGTCAACGGAGAAGACAGTCTGGTTTTCTGGCCTATGTCAGCGTGCTGGGAAATGCATTTCGAACCGGGGGAAGTGGTAAGGCTTGTTAATACATACAATGCAGGATGGGATTTCTACTGGTATGAAGACTATACAGCTTCCTTCACCTACATAGTGCGTTCGGGAGCCCTATGGGCCGGAAGGATAGGCGATGCTGTAATATCAATAACCATGCCGCAGCGGTATCCCCTCTCAATGCTCTCAGATTCGATCTGTGGATGGGCAGACTGGAACGGTTCTCCGGAAGTTGATGGAAACCGGGCCACCTGGCATTTCACGGACTGGAAACCCGTTGAGGATATTACAATAACTTCATCAGGCCATTACAATGTGGATGACAGAATTATAGAATCCACTCTTTATGACTACGGCTGCTCTTCTTTTGACGAATCGGATCTCTATTCCCGCTGGACACCGGAGGAGATATATCCAGCAGCTCTGGATCTCTTCAGGGGCAGCCATCTTCCCGCTGAGACGGTTGTTCGATTTCTTGAAAACACTGTATACGGCATATCAGGTTTGGAGTCACCTCACATTTACCTCTCCAGGACCCTGTGTATTTCTGATGAGGATCTGCCCTTCGATCAGGAGAAGCTGGACATCGTAATGGGAGTGCAACAGTTTCTTGCAGAATGCAGGATCAATATGGAGTCCGCCGGATTTGATTTCCTGCTGCCGATGGCTACTCTTCGAGGAGACTGGTCCGATATCAATATGGAGATGTACTGCAGCAGTCCCCTGGACCAGGCAGCATACCTGCTTCTTCTTGAAAACATTGAAGATGCTGTTCTGGGAAGGCCAGTTATCGACCCCGCCCTGGAATCTCTGTTCTGGCTTACAGGATGGTTTCTCCCGGGGGAGGTTTCTCCGATGATCAGGCGATTCACTCACTACTCCACGGAAAGAGGTGATGAGAGGGATACTACTCTTATTGCCCGGGAAGAGGTCAGGGATTTCTGGATTGCCAGCTCCGGATGTGGTCTGCCACTTGTACTGAGCAGCCGCGGTGATAACAGTAGTATCTCTCTAATGACTGAACTATCTGTTGAAGCGTCTTCAGAGCATGCGGCGCAGGCAGATAACGACTATTCAACAGATAATCTTACCGATGGGGATCCCGAAACAGCATGGGTCGAAGGTGTATACGGATACGGACATGGTGAGATACTAACTCTTTCGACCAATGAAAAGATCATCGCTGAAGGTTTTACTGTAAGAAACGGTTATTGCAAACCCGGTGGTGCCTGGTGGGAAAACGCCAGGATCAGAAAATTCATTATCTGTCTGAATGATTCCCCCCTGATGGTGTCCGAACTGTTCGACACTATGGACTTGCAGGTTATCATGTTTCCGGAGCACCTCGCGCTTGATACGGATGACATGCTTACATTCGAAATACTGGAGATATACCCCGGAGC